>JAFECZ010000257.1 GCA_018241905.1 Pseudomonadota bacterium | reverse complement strand
CCCTTTGCCCCGGCCGACCAGATGCTGGGCTACGCGCAGCTCGACGCGCAGCTGCGCGCCTGGCTGTGCGAGGCCACGGGCTATGCCGACATCAGCCTGCAGCCCAACGCCGGCTCGCAGGGCGAGTACGCGGGCCTGCTGGCCATCATGGCCTTCCATGAAGCCAAGGGCCAGGGCCACCGCAAGGTCTGCCTGATTCCCTCGTCGGCGCACGGCACCAACCCCGCCAGCGCGCAGATGGCCGGCATGAAGGTGGTCGTCACCGCCTGCGACTCGCAGGGCAACGTCGACATCGACGACTTGAAGCGCGCCTGCGAGGCCCACAAGGACGACCTGGCCTGCGTGATGATCACCTACCCCAGCACCCACGGCGTGTTCGAGACGCGCGTGAAGGAGCTGTGCGAGATCGTGCATGCCCACGGCGGCCGCGTGTACGTGGACGGCGCCAACATGAACGCCCTGGTGGGCGTGGCCGCCCCCGGCGAATTCGGCGGCGACGTGAGCCACCTGAACCTGCACAAGACCTTCTGCATTCCGCACGGCGGCGGCGGCCCCGGCGTCGGCCCGGTGTGCGTGGTGGAAGACCTGGTGCCCTACCTGCCGGGCCATGCCACCACGGGCGAAGCGCCGCACGTGGGTGCCATCTCCGCGGCGCCGCTGGGCAACGCGGCCGTGCTGCCCATCAGCTGGATGTACTGCCGCATGATGGGTGCGCAGGGCCTGAAGGCCGCGACCGAGGTCGCCATCCTGAGCGCCAACTACATCAGCGCGCGCCTGTCCGAGCACTACCCCACCCTGTACGCCAGCCCCAACGGCCACGTGGCGCACGAGTGCATCCTGGACCTGCGCCCGCTCAAGGAAACCAGCGGCGTCAGCGCCGAAGACGTGGCCAAGCGCCTGATCGACTACGGCTTCCATGCGCCCACGCTGAGCTTCCCCGTGGCCGGCACGCTGATGGTGGAGCCCACCGAGAGCGAGCCGCTGGCCGAGCTGGACCGCTTCATCGACGCCATGATCGCCATCCGAGGCGAGATCCGCCGCGTCGAAGAAGGCGTGTGGCCCAAGGAAGACAACCCGCTGAAGAACGCGCCGCACACCGCCGCCAGCCTGATGAGCGCCGAGTGGACCAAGTCCTACTCGCGCGAGCTGGCCGCCTTCCCGCTGGCCAGCCTCAAGCAAGGCAAGTACTGGTCGCCGGTGGGCCGCGTGGACAACGTCTACGGCGACCGCAACCTGTTCTGCTCCTGCGTGCCGGTGGGCGAATACGCCGAAACCGAGCGCTGATCCGGCAATCCCTGGGCAACGCCCATCTGCTCGACGAAGCAGGTGGGCGTTTTCTTTTGGGCAGCTAGCCCATCAGCAGCGCTTCGTACTCGTGATGGAAGTGATGCAGCGAACTTTCCACCACCGTGACTGCGCCGTCGATGAGCCCGCATCGCCCGCTGCCGGGAAGCAGCTGGCACAGGTTCGCCAGCGCCACCAGGTCGCTTTGCACGCCGCGTCCGGTGTCGATGCGGTTGAGCACGCGTGCCAGCTGGAAGGTGCCGCCCTTGCACGGCGGGCACTGGCCGCACGAGCCCTGGGCGAAGAAGCTCACGTACTCCGCCACCTTGCGCACGATGCTGGTGCCTTCGGACACGACGATCATCGCCCCGGTGCCCAGGCGCGAGCGCCGCTGGCGCACCGAGTCGAAGTCCAGCGGCACGTCCAGGTCGGCGCGGGTGAGCAGCGTGTTGGACGGCCCGCCGGTGAACACCGCCTTGAACTCCTTGCCCTGCAGCATGCCGCCGCCGTGCTCGAACACCAGCTCCTGCAGGCTCGTGCCCATGGGCAGCTCGTACAGGCCGGGCCGCAGCACGTCGCCCGACAGCGAATAGAGCTTGGTGCCCGACGCCTCGCCCAGCCCCAGGCCCCGATACCAGTCGGCGCCATGGCGCAGGATGCCCGGCAGGTGTGCCAGGGTCTCGGTGTTGTTGACGATGGTGGGGGCGCCGTGCACGCCGCTCTGGGCCGGAAAGGGCGGCTTGCGGCGCGGGAAGGGAAAGCTGCCTTCGACGGTCGCGATCACCGCCGTCTCCTCGCCGCCGATGTAAAGACCCGAACTCGGCACGACCACGAGCGACAGCGGCCTGCCCAGCAGCGCCTCGATCGCCTTGAGCTGCGCGTGCTGCTGCCACTGGCCCACCGCCTCGCGCACTGCCGCCAGGGCACGCGACTCGTGCGGGTTCACATACAGCACCACGTGGTTGGCGCGGGTGGCCACGGCCGCGATGAGGGCGCCTTCGATCACCTGGTGCGGCGTGTGCTCGAGCAGATAGCGGTCCTTGAAGGTGCCCGGCTCGTCCTCGTTGCCGTTGCACACGACGTACTTGTCGCCCTCGGGCGCCGCCGCCACCGGGGCCCACTTGCGGTGGGTCGGAAAGCCCGCCCCGCCCATGCCGCGCAAGTCGGCCAGTTCGATCTGCGGCATGACGGCAGCGGGGTCGCGCAGGGCCTGCGCCAAGCCCTCGCCGCCGCCGTGCGCCAGCCAGGCCGCCAGATCGGCGCCGACCAGGACGTCTTGCTTGAGCAGCACCTGGTTGGGCTTGTTCATCATCGCCTGCGTCCCGTTCGTCATCGCTTGCCCGCCACCGCGCGCCCCCGCTCCTTCGGGCGCATGTCCGCATCGGCGCGCAGGTCGAAGTTGGCGTAGTCGGGAAACAGCCGCGGCGAGCGCACGTCCAGCGGCAGGCCCGCCAGCATGAGCTCGCGCTGCCAGTCGTACACATGGTTGATGCCGACCCGCCCGGTGAGCACGGTGCCCGTCGATTCGGCCGCCTTGGCGCCGGCGCGCCGCCCCATGCTCAGGATGTCGAGCAGCGCATTGCCCATCAGCCGGTTGCGGCCATGGATGCCGCCGCTGAGTTCGCCCACGCAATGAAGTCCCGCGACCTGGGTGGCCCCGTTCTTGTCGATGGCGGCGCCGCCGTTCTGGTAGTGCAGCGTGGGGTAGACCATGAAGGGCTCCACCGCCGGATCGTGGCCGCACTTGCGGGCCAGGTGGCGCAGCGTGACCAGGCGCTTTTCCAGGATGCCGGGGTTCTCCTTCTCGAGCGTGGGCGTGTCGAGGAAGACGCCGACCTGCCCGTCGCGCTCGATGCCCCGCCCCTGCCCGCATTCGCGCAGGATCGCGGAGGCCACGACGTCGCGGGCCTTGAGTTCGTCGACGAAGCGCTCGCCCAGTCCGTTGATCAGCCTGGCGCCGGCCGAACGGGCCGCCTCGGAGATGAGTCCGCCCGCCAGGTGCGGCGGGTAGGCGATGCCGGTCGGGTGGTACTGGAAGGAGTCGAGCTCGCGCAGGCGGGCCCCCATGCGGTAGGCCAGCACCAGCCCGTCGGCGGTGGCGCCGTAGTGGTTGGAGGTGGGAAAGCTGTTGAGGTGCAGCCGGCCCGTGCCGCCGGTGGCAAGAATCACCGAGCGCGCCCGCACCATCACGAAGCTGCGCCACTCGAGGTTGTAGATCACCGCGCCGGCGCACCGGCCGCGCTCGTCGGACAGCAGCTCCACCGCCGGGCATCGGTTCCATACCTCGATGCCGGGCTCCAGGTCCACCGCCTCGCGCAGCACCCGCATCATCTCCAGGCCGGTGTAGTCGCGGTACGAATGGATGCGCGCCGCCGACGCGCCGCCGGGCTTCTTGCGCAGCAGCCTCCCGCCCATGGGTGCGCCCTGCTCCAGGTCGAACATCATGCCCAGCTGGATCAGCCAGCGCAGAACGTCCGGGCCGTCCATGACCATCTGGGCCACCAGCTCGGGATCGGCGCAGTAGTGGCCGGCGCGCAGCGTGTCCTCGAAATGAAGCTGCGGGCTGTCGTCTGCGCCCACGGCCGCCTGGATGCCGCCCTCGGCCATCACCGTGTTGCTGTCGCCCAGGCGCAGCTTGGTCGCAAGGATGACCTTGGCACCTTGCTGCGCCGCGGTCAGCGCCGCCGCGCAGCCGCCCCCGCCGCCGCCGATGACCAGCACGTCGGTGCTCACCACCTGCGCGCCGGCCAGGTCGATGTCGTCGATCAGCGAGTTGGCCTGCAGCAGGCGCGCGAGGTCGGGCTGGCAGGCATCGCCGCGGTTGACGCCGACGGCCAGGGCGACGCGCGCATTCGGGCCGTGGTCGGGATGCCAGTCCTTGAGCAGCTGCTCGACCGGCGCCGGGTCTTCGCGCATCGCGCGGGCACTGCCCGCCAGGTAGTTGCGGCGCGCTTCGTCGTAGGGAATCGAGGCCGTCACGGCTGGCCGCCTCCTGGCGGCTGCGCGCCCGGCGCGTCCAGGTCGACGCTCATCTCGCCGCGCTCGATCTGCTCCAGCCGCCGCATCAGGTCGGCCGGCCGCAGCGACAGGCTGGCGATCATGCGCCGCACGAACAGGCCCAGGTGGTTGGGGCCGATGTGCTCGGGGCAGGCCAGCGTGCACAGGTTGCACATGACGCACTCGTCGAAGACCTCGCCGGCGGCAGCCAGTTCGCCCTCCACCGCCAGGTTGACGCCGCGCTGCACGTCCAGCCCCTTGGGGCAGGCGCTGTCGCAGCCGCCGCAATGGCGGCAGTGCGGCGCTTCGGGAAAGAACTCGAGCAGCTTGCGCGGCGCCTGCCAGCTGTCGGCAATGTCCTCGATGCGATAGAAGTGCTGCTGGATCGAGGGCGAGAGGTAGTCGATGAACGCCACCTGCATGCCCTCTTCCACCACGGTCTCGCAGGCCAGCTCGGTCTTGACCTCGGGCTGGCCGGCGCGCCGCACCATCACGCGGCAGGAGCCGCACACGCCCTGGCCCATGCAGCCCACGCGCGCAACGAGCGTCTCGCCCGCGTGCACATAGGCCTGCAGGATCGAACTGGCGGCCGGCGCGGCGATCGAGCGGCCCTCGACGGTGAGGCGAACCTTCGCATCAGTCATGTTCATTGGCTGCGGTCGGGGCTCGTGCAGCGAGCCCTCCAATGGCGGAACGCGGAAACAATAGCACGACGCGCTTCGAAGAGTCGCCCAGCCGCTATATGCTCTGGCCCGACCCAATTCACTGATCGAACGCGCCGGTTGCGCCACGTGAGGTCCAAGCATGAACTTCTCGCTACTTCCACCGTCCCCGCTGATGCCTACCGCGGTGGCCCTGTCGGTATTCCTTGGGGGCTGCGTCTATCCGGTGCCGGTGGCAGTGCAGCAGCCCGCGACCGTCACAACGACCACCACCACCACGACAAGCGGCGCGCCGCGAACGGGCGCCGCGCCGGTGGCCACGGCGCCCGCGGCGGACGGCTCCTTCAGCGAGGCGCAGATCGACCAGCTGATGGCACCCGTCGCGCTGTACCCCGACTCGCTGCTGTCGCAGGTGCTGATGGCCTCGACCTACCCGGCCGACGTGGCCGACGCAGCGAAGTGGTCCAAGGCCAATCCCCAGCAGTCCGGCGACGCCGCGGTGCGTGCGGTGGAGAGCCAGCCGTGGGACCCGAGCGTGAAATCGCTCATCGCCTTTCCCCAGGTGATCCAGGCCATGGGCGACAAGCCCGACTGGGTGCAGAACCTGGGCGACGCCTTCCTGGCCTCGTCCAAGAGCGTTCTCGATTCGGCGCAGCGGCTGCGCGCCAAGGCCCAGCAGACCGGCAGCCTCAAGACCACCGAGCAGCAGACGGTGACGGTGGAGCAGGAATCGCAGACGCAGCAGACCGTCATCAAGATCGAGCCCACCAACCCGCAGACGGTCTACGTGCCCACGTACAACCCCGCCGTGGTGTACGGCACCTGGCCCTACCCGGCCTACCCGCCCTACTACTGGTATCCGCCGTCGATGTACTACCCCGGCTACTACCCGGGCTACTACGCAGGCGCGGCGCTCGCCTTCGGCATCGGGGTGGCGGCGGTGGGGGCCCTCTGGGGCAACTGCAACTGGGGCGGCGGCGACATCAACATCAACACCAACCGCTACAACAGCATCAACTCCAACCGGCAGATCCGCTCCGACCAGAACCGCTTCCAGCACAACGCGCAGAACCGGCGCGGCGTGCCGTACCGCGACAGCCGCAGCCAGCAGCAGTTCGGCAAGAACGTGCCCGGCGCGGAGAACCGCGGCGACTTCCGCGGCCGCGATGCGCAGCGCCAGCAGGCGCAGAACAGCCTGCAGCAGCGCGGCATGGACCCGGGAGCGGGCCGCGAGCAATTGCGCAACGACCCAGGCGCCCGCCAGCGCGCCGATGCGGCCGCGCGCGGCGACAGGGGCAGCTTCGGCGGCGACAACGCCTTGCGTGGCGTGGGCAATGCCGGGCAGACGCGCCAGCAGTTCGACCGCGGCAACGCCAGCCGCCAGTCGATGCAGCGCGGTGGCTACAGCGGCGGCGCACGCGGAGGCGGCAGCAGCTTCTCCGGTGGCGGCGGACGCGGCGGCGGCGGGTTCTCCGGCGGCGGCCGCGGTGGCGGCGGCGGACGCGGCGGTCGCCGATAGACGTGTTGCAGAAAGGACAGATCATGCGCATTCCCACACTCCGCCTGACCATGCAACTGGGCGCTGCCGCCGCGCTGGCCGGCGCCCTGCTCCTGCCCGCAATCGCCACGGCGCAGCAACCCTATGCCAGCGCCGAAGCCGCGGCCCAGGCCTTTCACGACGCCATCGCCCGCCACGACACCGCCGCCTTGCAGAAGGTACTGGGTCCGGACTGGAAGCGCTTCGTGCCCACCGACGACATCGACCAGGACGATCTGCAGGCCTTCCTTGCCGCCTGGGACAAGTCGCACAAGGTGCAGCCTGCCGGCCAGGACAAGGCCGAGCTTGCCGTGGGAGACGGCGGCTGGACGCTGCCGATTCCGCTGGTGATGCACGGCGCAAGCTGGCGCTTCGACCCCAGCGCCGGTGCCGACGAGATGCGCACCCGGCGCATTGGCCGCAACGAGTTGGCCGCCATGCAGGCGGTGCTCGCGTATTTCGACGCGCAGAAGGAATACGCGCAACGCGACCGCGACGGCGACGGCGTGCTCTCGTACGCCCGCAAGCTGGCCAGCACGCCCGGCCGGCGCGACGGCCTGTACTGGCCCGACGACGCCCAGGGCGAAAGCCCGCTCGGCCCGCGCTTTGCCTCGGTGAAGCCGGGCGAGGGCTACTACGGCTACCACTACAAGATCCTCACCGCGCAGGGCAAGGATGCCCCCGGCGGCGCCTACGACTACATCATCGGCAACCGCATGCGCGCCGGCTTTGCGCTGGTGGCCTGGCCCATCCGCTATGGCGACACCGGCGTGACCAGCTTCATGATCAGCCACGACGGCGTGCTCTACCAGAAAGACCTGGGGCCGAACGGCGCGGCCACGGCGGGGGAAATGAAGACATTCAATCCCGACTCCACCTGGACCAAGGTGAACACGCCTTGAGCCGGGCCCTGGGGC
>JAFECZ010000256.1 GCA_018241905.1 Pseudomonadota bacterium | reverse complement strand
GCTGGCTGGTCGACCGTTTGCATCCAAACTCTCATGGGACGAGCGGCTCTCCATCGCCACGCTCAAGGCCCGACTTCTCGCTCAGGCAAGCGATGTTCATGAGGTTCGTGGACGCTTCGTTTCAGGACTCCACGCCTACGTGCGCAGTCGAGAATACGCGGAGCAGCGACGGATCATGCAACTCGTGAGCCAAGCACACCGCGCCGCCACGGCGCTCATCGGGCACGTGCGCGTCAACGAAGAAATCGGTCTGAACCTCGATCGAACCAGCGCCGCTCTGCATTCCCTGTCTCAATGGTCGTTGCACGACCCCGGTGCTGCCGTCGTGGCTTCGCGTATCGAAGAACACGTTCCAGAAGCGGCCTCGCCCGAAGACCTGAAGCGTATGGTGCTACGCGCTGAAGTCGACATGCGCGCCATCAAGTCCAACGTCCGCGAGTATCTGGAGCTGGTTGGGCACGCGAGCACCGCCGACTTCCTCAAGGCCTACCCGGCAACGCAGGGACTCGGCTCTGTGCTTGGCTACTTTCAGCTCAGCGTCAAGTACGGCAAAGACGAAAAGGAGTCCGAGTTGCTGCAATGGATCGGAATGGACGGTAGTGAGCGCGCAGCATGGGCACCTCGATACACTTTGACGCGCGAGAACATCGATGGCATCTAGTCCTTCCTACGACACGCAGGATCCTCCAATCCCGGCGTTCCTGCGAAAACCTCTCGCCGATTCCGAGTCAGACAGGCACACGGAGGCGTTACAAGTGGGGCTCGATGCCGACGAAACTGAAGACACACAGCCGTTCGCTGTCGGCGACCTGGTGCTCGATTCGGAACTTCGCGATGGTCAGGCGGAGGAGGAGGGCGCACAGATACCGTCGGACCGTGTGCTCTTTCCAGGCGACCGGGGTCAGCTCAGAGGGGAAACCCGCCGCACGCTCGTCGCATTGCTCGCCGGCCCCAGCGTGGACGGCGAGCGGCAACCCAAGCTCTGGCTCGTACTCAAGCGCGATGAAGCCGTCTTACGCTCGCGATTGAGCGACCTGTATCTCGAGCTGACGGTCGACGATGCGAATCAAGTGGCGTTCGTTCGCCAAGTTCCGCAGCACGGGGAAGTCGACATCCCGATCCTGCTGCGACGCCAGCCATTGACGTTTTTGCAGTCTGCGGGCTTGCTGATCCTGCGCGCTGCGCTGGCCAGCGCTTCGGCCGCCGGGCAACGCGCCGTTATAAGCGGAGCTGAACTCATTGCCGATCTCGGCGCATACGAGGACCCAGCCAAGAGCGACAAGGCTCGGTTCGCGAAACAGTGCACAGCGGTTGTTGAGACGCTCAAGAAGGTCAGCCTTCTACGGCCAATTCCTGGGAGCACCGACCGGTTTGAGATCTCACCCACACTCGCGCTTCTGCTGCCAGCGGAGCAGCTGGAGGCTTTGACGAGAACCTACGAAAAACTACAGAAAAATGAGGACAGCGCCAAGGAGGGTCGATGAGCACGATCAACAAAGTTCTGCAGCAACTCGATTTCCAGGATCTAGACGACACAACGCCCGAGCTGCCTTTGGCCGATACGGCCTCATTTGCGGAGGAACGGAATCGGCAGTTTCGACTCTCTCGCATTCAACTCAAGGACTGGGGTACCTACCACGGCCTCGTCACCTTAGATGTTCCCGAGAAAGGGCAACTGTTCGTCGGACATTCTGGGTCCGGCAAATCCACCATCTTCGACGCGCATTCCGTTCTTCTCACACCGCCGCAACGGCTGCGATTGAATCAGGCCTCGCGTGACTCCGGCAAAACAGCCGATGATCGCTCCGTCATTAACTATGTCCGAGGCGTCTGGGGGACTGCACAGGGCGAAGACGGACGCGGCGTTGCGAAGCTCCTTCGTCCTGGCACGACATGGTCCGCCATTGCCGAGGTCTACCGAAACCCTGAGGGAAAGGTGGTCACCCTCGCGCACTTGTATTGGTTGCGAGGTGCCAGCAACGACCTGCACCGTCGCTATCTGCTCGCGCAACGGGAGTTCGATTTACGCGAGCTAGACTTCTTTGCCGAATCCGATTTCGATACCGCGCGCTTGCATCGCACCCTCAAGCAAGCAGGTGTCGAACCCTTCGAGGCCTTCTCCCGCTACATGGCTGCCTTCACCAAGGACCTCGGCATCCGCGACGACATGGCCTTGCTGCTTCTGCACAAGACTCAGTCGACCAAAAGTGTAGACAGCATCACAGCGTTCTTGCGCGAGTTCATGCTTGATGAACCAAAGACCTTTGAGGTCGCCAAGGACGTGGTGAATCAATTCCAGAAACTCAACGAGGCTCACTCCGATTGGACTACTGCGACTGAGCAACGAGATGTGCTCATGCCGGCGCGCGAAGCGCATCAGCTGTTGCAGGATCTGGTCATGGACCATAGTCGCTGCAGGGAGATCGTAGAAGGCGTTGCCCTCTTCGCTACGCCGCTGGGCATCGAAGTGCACGATCGGGCCATCACGCGGGGTGATCCCGCCTTGAAAGCCCAGAAGTTCCTGCTGGCATCCCGCGCGAAGACACTTGAACAAGCCGAAGGCAGCCTGGCGGAGGCAATTCGACGAGAGGCCTTGGGGGGTGGCGATCAACTTCGATACCTATCGCGCGAGTTGGAACAGGCCCGCGAAAGGCTGCAATATGCCGAGACACAGTCGAAGTCTTTGAGTGTGGCGTGTGCCACGCTCAAGCGCACCGTCCCCTCGGACGAACGTGAGTTTGCCGAACTCCACGCACAAGCCGTCGGCGCTATCGACGACGGTGCGAGCATCGACACGAAAGAGTTTCAGGCGGCGGCTGGCATTTTGGCGGCGCTGGAACCTTCCAAGAGCGCCATTGAATTTGAGCTGGCCGCGCTGACCAGGATGCCACGCTCCAACGTGCCCGCCGAGCAGCAGGAAATCCGGCGCATGTTGGCCGATGCACTTGATGTCAACGAGGAAGCGTTTCCGTTTGCGGCGGAGCTGATGTCGGTAAAGACGCAGGACAAGAAATGGCAGGGGGCCCTGGAGCGCTTGACGAGAGGGTTTGGCGTGACCATGCTGGTTCCTCTGGAGATGTTCCAAGAAGTGCGGCGCCTCGTCGACAGAAAGCACCTCAAAGGACGCTTGGACTATCGCCCGGTCCGCCCCATCTCGGAGCTCGCACGTGCGCGGCTTCCGGCCAACGCGGCGAGCAAAATTGACGTCACCGACCATGCGTTCCATTGCTGGATCGTCAACGAAATCCACCGCCAGTTCGACTACGCCTGCGTCGAATCGCCCGACCAGATGGATATTCACCCACGTGCGCTAAGCCTGAATGGGCAGATAAAGCGCGCCGGTGAACACTACGTCAAGGATGATCGGTCATCCATCCATGAGCGAACGCGGTGGGTGCTCGGCACGGACACGGCCGCTCGAGCTGAAGCTCTTCAGAACCAGCTGCAGCGTATCCGCGAGAAGCTAGACTCCGCGCAAACTGTCATTGATCAACATGAGCGCGACGCAAAAGATCTGAGCCGTCGACTCCAGGCGTTTGTCACCGTTCGCGCCATCCAATGGGGTGATCTCGACTCATTTGGCGCTCAGGCCGCCATCGACGACGTTCAGGGAAAGATTGAAGCGCTTGAACGAGGCAGCCCAGAACTCAAGCAACTTCAAGAAGCGGTGGCGATCGCCTCGGGCGCGAAAGATCTGGCCCAGCAGTCGTGGGCCGAACAACTTGGCGTCGTGCAAGGCACTCAGATTCAACTCACCAATTGGACGCTTGAGCTCCAGCGACTCGGAACACTCCCGGTCATCGCGCTCACGCCGACTCAACAGCACGCCATTGACGAGATGCGACTGCGGCGTTCAGCAGAAAGTACCCCCGACAACTACGACCGTGAGCTGAGCTGGCTTCGCGAGGAATCCAACAAAGCGGTTCGGACCAATGAGACCGCCCAAACTGAACAGAAGGGACGCATCACCCAGGCATTGGCGGTGTTCTGCGCCAAGACCGAGTGGAAGCCCGCGACCAAGGGCCATGACCCCGTTCTCGAGAGCTTCGAATTTTTCGATCAGCATCTAACCGGTCTGCTCCTTGAAGGAGTCTCTCGCACCTGGGAACGTTTCCTGCAGGAGCTACAGGAACACAACAGTCATCAGCTCACGCTGCTTCATCAGAGCCTAACCAGCGAGCGAGCCGACATGGCAAAGCGGCTGCTCGCCGTCAATGCGAGCTTGGAACGAACCGCCTACAACGAGAAGACGCATCTATTTCTGCACCGGATCGATTGCGAACCCGAAGAGTCACAGGTGTTTCGTCGTGACTTGGCATTGGCGATGGGCGAGGTCGTCAACGTCGACGGTCCGGATGCCGCCAAGATGCGCTTCGACCGGCTGCGCCGAATCGCCGAGCGGCTGGGTAGCGACCGGTCAGAAGACATTCGCTGGCGCTCGCGGGTGTTGGATGTACGGCAGCACGTGCAGTTCGACGCCCATGAAATCATCGACGGCACTTCACAGGTCGAGCAGATCTATAGTGGCAGCGACGGCAAGTCCGGCGGCCAAAAGCAGAAACTGGCCGCCACCTGCATGGCGGCGGCGCTACGCTACCAACTCGCCCCTCTCGGCGGTGCGGTTCCTCAGTTTGCAACGGTCGTGGTGGATGAGGCTTTTGACCGCTCAGATCCGGATTTCACGGAGGCGGCTCTAAACGTCTTTCGCGAGCTCGGATTTCAAATCATCGTCGCCACGCCCGGCAAAATGGTGCAGACGATTGAGCCGTACGTTGGGGGCGCTGTGTGGGTCTATGCACGGCGCGGCGACCGTTCGAATGCAATTCCCCTGAACTACGACGTTGCAACTGGCCGCATCGACTACAGCGCGATGACGGGGCAAAACGTAAAGGCGGACGGTGCTTTCACCTTCTGATGTCCGCACGTGGGCCGGCCAACGCATGGCCCGACAGCAGAGGATGTGGCTTGACGGGGCAGGCACCTGGCCACTGGTGCGCGGCTTGGAGCCGCCCACCGCTAACGATATCCGCACGAGCCTCCGGATGGTCACGCAATGGACCTCCGCTTGGGGCCAGGAGCGCGTCCCCGACGGCGCGCGTGTCGTGCGAGAGACTTACCTCATGCGGGGCATGGGCCACCAAACCATGCCGGTACGGATCGAATTCGATTCGCCGCGCGCCGTCGCAGCGTTCGTGGGCAAGTCCGGCCCCTGGGACCGCGTTGTTGCGCGCAGGACTGCGATTGCGAAGCGGTGGCCCCAGCTGGCATCGGGCGCCGGGATAGGCCCGCTCTACGATTGGCTCGCTGCAGCCAGCGATGCTGACTTTGACCGCCTCATCGACGTTGCCACTTGGCTGCTCGCCCACCCGCGCAGTGGGTTGTACCTCAGGCAGTTACCGGTGGTCGGCGTCGACACAAAATGGATCGAAGGCGGCCAACGACGCGCCATCGCTACGCTTGTCGGCCTGCTACACGGGGAATTGAACGCGAGCGGTGAAACGGAAAAGGACTTCCTGCGCCTGTGCGGGTTGCGGGGTCCCGACCCTCGTATCCGCATCATGGTGCTGGACCCCAACCTGCGACAGATCTTTGGCGGACTCAGAGACCTCCAGGCGCCACTGTCAGAGCTAGCTACATTGGCATGGGAGCCCCGCGCGACGCTGCTCCTGGAAAACCTCGCCTGCGCTCACAGCTTGCCCGATCTTGCTTCCACGGTGGCCATCGTCGGACTGGGGCGGGCGGTTTCCCTAGCCGCCCAGATGCCATGGATTCATTCGAGCTGCGTTTTCTACTGGGGAGACATTGATACCGACGGCCTTGAGATCCTTGCGACGGCAAGAGGACTGTTCCCCGGCTTGCAGTCCTTGCTGATGGATCGCGACACGCTAGTGCGCTATCGCGACCGATGGGTCGCTGAAGGCCGCCCCAATACACTGGCCAATCGAGGTGAGCTCTCACAGGAAGAGTGCCGACTTTATGAGGCACTGCTCGCGAACAAGTGGGAAGACTGGCCCGGAACGCAAGGAGTTCGGCTTGAGCAGGAGCGCTTGGATTGGCCCCATGTCGAGAGCACGCTGCGACAGGCGGTCGCAAATCCCAAATAGCCAAAGCGCGCGATCGGAATGTGAAGCCGTGGGCATAGATGCGTTCAATCTGTGCCGTCGTCTTCTCCGCAGACTGTTGCTCAAAGACCGGCGGTGAGCGCGGGGAGCACGCGAGCTCTGAGGTTCAGCTCCGCTTCGCCAATTCAGAAAGATGAGGCCCCCGTTTCGCGTCAGGGCGCGCATCTGTTTGTCCGAAATTTGCCATCATTTTTCGGACTCACTTGATTTTGTCCGAAAAACAACTACAAATATCGGACAATGCCCGATCTCAAGACACAGATCGCCGACCTCATTGACGCGCAAGGAAGTGGCCGCGTCTGGGTTCCCACTGATTTTGCGCACCTGGCGACGCGCGATGCCGTCGACAAGGCTCTGCAGCGCCTGGTGGCGGCGGGTGACCTGCGCCGAATCGACCGTGGCCTGTATGACAAGCCCGTTCAGAACAAGCTGACGCGACGCCCGAATCCACCCGACTACCGCGCCGTGGTGGACGCGATTGCGCGCCGCGACCAGCTGCGCCTCCTAGTGGACGGCATCACTGCCGCCAACGATCTGGGACTGACTGACGCTGTGCCGGCGCACGTGGTCATCCACACCGATGCGCGTCGCAAGTCAGTCAAGCTCGACAACCTCACGATTGAATTCAAGCAAACAGCACCCAGTCGCCTGTACTGGGCGGGGCGCCCGGCCATGCGGGTCGTGCAGGCACTGCATTGGCTGAAAGACGCCATGGTCGCTGACCAAGAGCAAATCATCGGAAAACTGAGCCGGATCGTTTCTGACCCTGCACGAGGTCCCGCTATCCAGCAGGACCTACTGGAGGGATTCAGCGTCCTTCCGATCTGGATGCAGGCAATCGTACGCGAGCTCCCCGGCTGCGCCCGCCAGGCAGCGCCTCGTGCGTCTGTCGGTGAAGCAGGGCGCATGGCTCGCGACCAGAACTTCGCACGTACTACGGCGCCCCCCAGTGAATCCCAGCTTCAATATCATCATCGAGGCGGCTGACGACAAGCGCCGCGGCTGGGCACGGCGGCACAGAACGTCGAGAAGGACTTCTGGGTGTGTTGGATGTTGGACGCTGGACGTACTCCTCAATGGCTTGAAGTCAGGCGGTCCCCGGCTGCTGTTCAAAGGCGGAACCTCGCTGTCGAAAGCCTTCGGTTTGATCTCACGGTTCTCCGAGGACATCGACATCACGGTTGCACGAGAAGACCTTGGACAGCCCATCGAAGCGGCCGATTTGGACGGCCTCAGCGGGAAACAGCGTAGGCTGCGGCTCGACGCCATCCGTGAATCC
>JAFECZ010000255.1 GCA_018241905.1 Pseudomonadota bacterium | reverse complement strand
CGTCACCCAATCTCGCTAAAGTGGTTCGGCCCTTAGGGGAAGTTGTTCACATGAAGAAGGAAAGATCATGAGCAAGAAGGTCGCATACGTCACGGGTGGCATGGGAGGTATCGGAACCGCCATTTGCCAACGCCTCTACAAAGACGGCTTCACGGTCATCGCAGGTTGCGGCCCCACCCGCGACTACGCCAAATGGCTGGCCGAGCAGAAAGCCGAAGGCTACGAGTTCCACGCCTCGGTGGGCAATGTGGGCGACTGGCAGTCCACGGTCGAAGCCTTTACCAAGGCCAAGGCGGAGCACGGCAGCATCGACGTGCTGGTGAACAACGCCGGCATCACGCGCGACCGCATGTTCGTGAAGATGACGCCCGAGGACTGGGGCGCGGTCATCGAGACCAACCTCAACAGCATGTTCAACGTCACCAAGCAGGTGGTGGGCGACATGGTGGAAAAGGGCTGGGGCCGCATCGTCAACATCAGCTCGGTCAACGGCGCCAAGGGCCAGGCCGGCCAGACCAACTACTCGGCCGCCAAGGCCGGCATGCACGGCTTCACCATGGCGCTGGCGCAGGAGCTGGCCACCAAGGGCGTGACGGTCAACACCGTGAGCCCGGGCTACATCGGCACCGACATGGTCAAGGCCATCCGCCAGGAAGTGCTGGACAAGATCGTGGGCACCATCCCGGTCAAGCGCCTGGGCGAGCCCAGCGAAATCGCATCCATCATCTCGTGGCTGTCCAGCGACGAGGGCGGCTACTCCACCGGTGCCGACTTCCCGGTGAACGGCGGCCTGCACATGCACTGACGCGCACGGGCCACGGGCGCGCCTGCGCTCACCGCAGGGTCGGGTGCAGGCGTTGTCCAACGGACAGTTCGGCTGGAGCGGTGCGCCTTGCGCCCACCGGTGCGTCGTCTCTGTGCGAGGGCTTGGCGATGTGTGTAGACGGCAGCAGGTGCCGGTGCAGCGCCTTCACGTCAAGGCGCGAGCGAGCCACAGGAAGAGCTGACCCATGGCCGCCAAGGCGGCCCACAAGGCGCGCAGTGCGTCCAACAAGGCCGGAGGCTTTCTTGGCCAGCACCTCAGCGCGGACCGAAGCCCGGCGCGCCGTGGCCGCCGTGGCCGAACAGTGCGCCAAGGAAGGTGGCTGCAACGATGCCGGTGGTGATAGTAACGAGCACGTACTGCCCGTCGACGTAGCGCCACCCGTAGTCCGGGGGCGGCGCATAAAGGCCGCGGGCCTGCCAGTCACTCACGACATAGGCGTCGCCTTGGTACCTTGGAGGCAGTGTGGCGCCGGGAACGAGCACGGTGCCGCTCGGCGCCGCGGGCGGCGCCACCACGCAGGCGCTGAGGGTGGAGGCCAAAACGATGGCGGCAAGGGTTGCGGCCGCGCTTTTGCGGGGGCCAGATCTCATGCTGAATCCTCTAAACAAAGAGGACGTCAGCGTGCACGCAAAAGATGGTCGAAATGTGGAGGTGGATCCGAACGCTCCCGGGACCATCAGCCATCGGAAGAACTCGTCCGTCATCGATGCAGATGGGATGCGGATGTTCAAAAGGGCGACGTCGGTAGTCCCCCGCCATCAAGCAGCATGAGGCCTTCGCGATTTGGAGGCACCGGTTGGAATGTTCTTAAGGGATCTTGCGTGTCTCAGCAGCGCGGGCGCGCAGGTCAAGCAGGAGCGGCGGTCCCGCGATCGCCATAAGGAGTGCAGCAAGTGGGATGGTGGAGGAGAAGCCAATCGCCTTGAAGGCCGTCGCACCGACCAATCCGCCTGCGAAGAACAGTCCCAGAATTGTGGCGTGAATGATCAACTTGTCGCGGTCCGCGCGAACGAAGTGCTCAACCTTTGCCTCTCGGGTTCGGTTCCAAAAGAACAAGCGCCCCAACTCGATGCCCAGGTCAGTCACGACGCCGGTCATGTGCGTGGTGCGAATCTCCGCCTTCGAGATCTTGGTGACGATGGCGTTCTGCAATCCCATGATGAAGCACAACAGCAGCACCGTCGACGGAATGAAAACGTCGATGAAGAGGTTCAGGTTTGCCCCGAGCAGCCCGAACAGGAGCAGCAGCACGGCTTCGACCATCAGGCTCAACGCAAATTCGCTGTGCAGTTCACGCCGGCGTGCCCAGTGCACCAGTACGGCGGTCGTTGCCGCACCGCACAGGAAGGCCAGCAGCGAGAAAACGCCCGCCATGGCAAGAACGACCTGACCTAGCACCAGATTGTCCGCAACGGAAGAGATGATGCCGGTCATATGGGACGTGTAGCGCTGCACCGCCAGGAACCCGCCCGCATTGACCGCCCCGGCCACGAAGGCGAGAAGTCCTCCCAGTTGGCGATTGGCGCGGCGCGTTCTCAGCTTGTGCGTGAGACCTTGAATGACAGCAAGCAACATGAAAGGCGAGGAACGCAGCGGGCAGCTGGGAAGACACGCAATCGTCAGGCTAATCTAATGCGATTTCAATGAATATGCAATTATCATTTGAGTAACATAGGAGGTGCCGTGGAACAGAAGACCGCTCGTTTGACCGTCCTGATCGATCCCGTGAAGAAGAAGGCGTTCGAGGAGCTGTGTGCTCAGCAGGATGTGACGCCGTCGCAAGTTGTGCGGCGACTCATTCGTGACTACCTGGCGCATCATGGCGTGACCTACGTCCCCGGCGGTCCACGGTCATAGGAGACGCCCGCGGTCGCTTCAGGGCCGAGCGCGTCACGCACGGCGCCGTCGCTGCCGCCGCCGACGCATGAGGCCAGGACGAAGGTGACGGCCAGCGCGCAGCGCGAGGAAGGCTCGGGGTTGTTCGCATCGTTGGGGTCCCCTTGTTGCTTTGATCAGGGCAGCAGCCAGCGCAGGTCCTGCTCGAGCCGGCGCCATTCGACACCGGAAGCCATGTGCCCGTACGGGCTCTCCAGCTCGCGGTAGCGCACTTCGCTGGACACGCGTTTGAGCGCTGCGGCAACCGCGGAGTCGGGCGGGAAGATCTTGTCGGTGGTGCACACCACGAACAGGAGGCGCGCACGCAGCTCCTCCAGGCGGGGGCGCACGTCGAAACGCTCGGCCGCACCGGCCAGCACGACCATGCTGTTCGCGTCGAACTTGCCCGCCCAGTCGCGTGATTGGCGCTCCAGCTCGGCCAGGCGCTGCGTCGGCTCGGGCAAGCGGTCCTCGTACAGGCGCTCCAGGCCGTAGGAGCGCAGCGTCTGCAGGCGCATGTCGAACAGCGTCTGGGGCATGCCGCCGTGCGCGTAGTAGTGGCCGCCGTGCCACTCGGGGCTGGCCGCGAACTTCTCGCGCTGGGCCGCGGCGCCCAGGCCCGGCGGATGGGTCAGGCCGGACATCAGCACGCCGATCGCGTCCACCATCTCCGGGAAGTCGAGCGCCCACTGCAGGGCCTGCCAGCCGCCATAGGAGGGGCCGACCACGGCGCGCAGGTGCTGTACGCCGAGCGCCTCCAAGAGGCGCCGCTGCACGCCCGCGATGTCGTGCAGAGTGATCGCCGGGAAGTCCGGCCCCCAGGGGCGCCCGGTCGCCGCGTTGAGGGTCTTCGGCCCAGTGGTGCCGAAGGCGGAGCCCAGCATGTTGGAGCAGACGAAGAAGAAGCGCTCGGTGTCCAGCGGCCGGTCCGGGCCCAGCAGGTTGGCCCACGAGCCTTCCGCGGTGTGATGGCCCGGCGACAGCATGGAAGGCCCGCTGGTGTAGCCGTGCGTGACCAGCACGGCATTGCGTGCGTCGCTGTCCAGCGTGCCGTGTGTCACGTAGGCCACCTGCACGTCGGGCAGCACCTGCCCCGACTCCAGTGTGAAGGAGCCAATCGAGAGTGTGTTCATGGGAATCAATCGGGGCGGATGCCCGCCGTCTTGATGACGCTGGTCCACTTTTGCGTCTCGCGGCGCACGAAGTCCTGGTAGTCGGCGGGCGTTGAGCCCACCACCACCGAACCGATGGCCTCCTGGCGGGACTTGAAGGAACCGGCCATGGCCTTGAGCGCGGCGGCGTGGAGGGTGTCGATGACGCTCGCTGGCGTGCCCTTGGGCGCCGACAGGCCAGCCCAGGCTGTCGCCTCGTAGCCCGGGAATCCCGACTCCGCCACCGTGGGAAGGTCGGGCAGCAACACGTTTCGCTGCGCGCTGGTGATGGCCAGCGCCACCAGCTTGCCGACGCGCAGGTAGGGCAGCACGGCGTCCTGGTTGATGAACATCACCTGCACCTGTCCGGCCAGCAGATCGTTGAGCGCAGGCGCGCCACCGCGGTAGGGCACATGCAGCAGCGAGACACCGGCGCGCTGCTTGAGCATCTCCATGGCGAGGTGACCTGAGGAGCCGTTGCCCGAACTGGCGTAGGTCAGCTGCCCCGGATTCGCCTTCGCGTAGGCCAGCATGTCCTTGAGGGTGCGCAGCCCGGTCGACGGATTGGCGATCAGGACGTTTGATCCCTCGACCACCTCGGTGATGTGGACGAAATCCCGGTTGATGTCGAAGTTCTGCTTGGGCACCAGCGCCTGGCTGGTCGCGTTCCCGATCCAAGACAGCATGATCGTGTAGCCGTCCGGCGCAGCGCGCGCCACGGCGTCGGCGGCGATGGTGCCCGAGCCACCCGGCTTGTTCTCGATCACGATGGGCTGGCGCAGCTGCTTGCTCATGTCCTCGGCCAGCATGCGCGCGAGCGTGTCCGAGGGGCCGCCGGCGGGCGCGGCCACCACCAGCTGGATGGGGCGCGTGGGAAAGGCGGGGGCTTGCGCCGCGGCTGGCCACGGCACGGCGGCCGCGAGCGTCAGCGCCATCAGCCATCGGCGCGAAAATTTCTTGTGCATTGAGCTTGTCTCCTGCAGCGGATCATCCCGACTGAGCGCCGGCGTGCCCAATTGTTTTTGGCGCGCAGCCATTAAGATTTCCAATACCTTGCGACCGACCGCCTCCATTCTCGTGAATCGCCTGCTGGCCCGCGGCAAGTTTCGGCACGTGCAGATGCTGCTCAAGCTGGCCGAGCTGGGGAGCATCCAGCGCACGGCCGACGCCATCGGGGTGACCCAGCCAACGGTCACCCAGTCGCTAGCGGGCCTGGAGGAGCTGCTGGGGGTCGCGCTGTTCGAGCGTCATGCGCGCGGCGTGCGACCCACCCCGGCCTGCCTGGACGTGCTGCCGGCCGCGCGCCAGATGTTTCTGGGCATCGCCGAGACGGCGGAAATGGTGCTGGCGCGGCACACCAGCGGCAAGGGCGTGGTGCGCCTGCTGGCTTCTGCTTCCGCGATCAACGGCCTGCTGCTGCGCGCGCTGCCCGAGTTCTCCCGCGCCATGCCGCAGACGCAGGTACAGCTGCGCGAAGCGGAGAACGATGACCTGCTGCTGGCCATCACGCGCGGCGAGGTGGACCTGGTGGTCTGCCGCAAGCCGGGGGTGATTCCCGAGAGCTGGGCCTTTCATCCGATGCAGGCCGACGAGCTGGTCGTCGTGTGCGTCCCCGACCACAAGCTGGCGCGCCGCAGGCGGCTGCGATGGACTGACGTGCAGGACGAAACCTGGCTCCTCAGTCCCGCAGGCACGCTCGCCCGGGCCGCCTTCGACGACGTGTCAGCGGGGTTCGACGCGGTGCGGACCTATCCGCTGGTCACCCGAGCGCTCACGGTCTCCATCGCGCTGCTGCGCGAAGAGAAGCTGCTCGCGCTGCTGCCGCGAAGCTTCGTGCAGCACCTGATGGATCGGGGCGAGCTGTGCGCGCTGTCGCTGCCGGACATGCCGGCGATGGAGGGAATCGGGCTGCTCGCGCCGCGCGCCGGGATGCGTGAGGCCCCGGCGGCCTTGTTCGAATTCCTCAGCAAGCGCTAGGTGGCGCGGCGACCTTCGCCGCGCCACGCCCGGCCCTGGTCTTATGCCAGCGTATGCGCCGTCTTGACCACGGCGAAGAACTCTTGCGCGTATGGCTCTGCTCACGCGGCCCGTAGATTTCTTCGCGGTTGATTCGCATGTCGGGCGCGGCGTCGACAAGCAGGGCGGTTGCCATGAAGAAGCCCTCATGCCCACTGCCCGTGTGGCAGGCCACCCGAGAGCCGCCCGTGACCAGGGTCGCGCCCTGGGCCCGGCCGATCTCGACGAACAGCGCGGTGGCATCTTGCAGGTGGGTGATGCAGTCAACCAGATGGATGAGGTGACACAGCAAAACGCCGCCCTTGCTGAAGAAAGTGCTGCCTCCGCAGCAAATCTGAAAGCCAGACACACAACTGGTGGAGGTTTTCCGTGTTTAAGCTCTTCTGACGTTGGTAGGTCAGTCGCATGCGATGCCTGCGGCCCCAATGCATCGGTTGGAATGAATCTGGAGTTGCAACGGTCCAAGCATGCCGCGTCCGCAGCGTTGAAGGCCAAGTCGCCAGTCCGCATGGACACCACTACCAAGCTCAAGGCCCTGGTCACCGACGCGGCAAGACCGAAGCTGAAGAATGGGTTTCATTCTGAAGGCTGAGGTTGCGTAGCAGGCGCTCCGGTGAGTCGCGTCGCGTCTTCCCTTGTCCGTACCGACCCCAACGATCTCTGTTCGGCTAACATTTGACGCACGCCAACCATATGGAGATACCAGATGACGCTTAATGAATACACCGAAGCGGCAAATGCGATCTATATGGAGCAACAGAGCATCACTCAGGAGCTCACAAAGCTTGCTCTTTCGGCACGGGCTTTGCCGACCGAACTGGAATTCTTGTCGTTGATGTCTAGGCAGTGGGGGTTGGTCCAGCAAATGGCCTCGCTCAACACTCAACTGATGCTCGGGATCATCGTGACCCCCAAGAAATAGAAATCGGGCCGTTTGGCAATTCTGGATTTATTTCGGTGCCACACGTACAGGGGTGACGAACCAAATGCGCCAGTCTCATGACGTTGCACAGCAGCGCCAAGCACGTGGGACTCCAGTCAGGTGGACAGGGTTTGTGGCAGGCACGCCGACGGATGCCTTGTTGATTTCAATGGAGTCCTGACCCCGGGGAGCGCCGGCAGTGAGTTGTGAAAGGTCGGTCGTCCTGCGTTGGGCGACAGGAAATTCGCTGGCCGACTCATTGAAGATCTCAGGATGCGTGCGTGATCAGAACGAGCTTGGTCCGTGGCGCATTTCCAAGTTCATTTCATCAAGGCTTGCCGCGCGGCCGTATCCGAAGTACCGATCCAGCGGCAGATCTTGTCGCCCTTTAGCGCGAACACGTGGACCCACTCCGTGTCGAATGTGTCGCTTTGAGGAAGCGGCCTGACGCGCTCCCAGCCCAACACGGTCACATGATCGGTTCCTGCCAGAAATTCTCGCGGCTCGAACTTCTGGATGTCGTCGTTCTGCGCCAAGGTAGCAAACCACGCCTCAACTTCCTTCTTGCCTTTGAACTTGCCGCCGTACGGGATCCCGGTGCTGGGGCTGGCGTGGAACCACCAGTCCACATCGTCCGTGAGTGTGGCGAGGATTGCCGGAACGTCGCCGCG
>JAFECZ010000254.1 GCA_018241905.1 Pseudomonadota bacterium | reverse complement strand
GGGCGTGCAGCAGAAGCACGGCCAGGCGCAGGCGGTGCGCGCCCAGGGCTCGGGCTTCATCGTCAGCGCCGACGGCATCATCCTGACCAACGCGCACGTGGTGAAGGGCGCCAAGGACATCACCGTCAAGCTCACCGACCGGCGCGAACTCAAGGCCAAGGTGCTGGGCAGCGACCCCAGGACCGACATCGCGGTGCTCAAGGTCGACGCCAAGAACCTGCCGGTGGTCACCCTGGGCTCCACCGCCGACCTGAAGGTGGGCGAATGGGTGCTGGCCATCGGCTCGCCCTACGGCTTCGAGAACACGGTCACGGCCGGCGTGGTGAGCGCCAAGGGCCGCTCGCTGCCCGACGACAGCGCGGTGCCCTTCATCCAGACCGACGTGGCGGTGAACCCCGGCAACTCGGGCGGCCCGCTGTTCAATGCGCGCGGCGAGGTGGTGGGCATCAACTCGCAGATCTACAGCCGCAGCGGCGGCTACCAGGGCCTGTCCTTCGCGATCCCGATCGACCTGGCGACCAAGATCAAGGACAAGATCGTGGCGCACGGCAAGGTCGAGCACGCACGCCTGGGCGTGGTGGTGCAGGAAGTGAACCAGAGCCTGGCCGACTCCTTCAAGCTCTCTTCGCCCGAAGGGGCGCTGGTGGCCGATGTCGAGAAGGGCGGCCCCGCCGACAAGGCCGGCCTGCAGACCGGCGACGTGATCCGCAAGGTGGACGGCAAGCCCGTGGTGTCGTCCGGCGACCTGCCGGCCGCCATCAGCCTGGCTTCGCCCGGCGACAAGGTGCAGCTGGAAGTCTGGCGCAAGGGCAGCATGCAGGAGATCGACGCCAGGCTGGGCAATGCCGACGACAAGGCCGCCAAGGTGGCCAGCGCGCGCGACAACGATGCCAGCCAGGGCAAGCTCGGCCTGGCACTGCGTCCCCTGCAGCCGCAGGAGCGCCGCCAGGCCGGCGTGGATTCCGGCATGCTGATCGCCGACGTGGCGGGCGCCGCAGCGCTGGCCGGCGTGCAACCCGGCGATTTGCTGCTGGCGGTGAACGGCACGCCGATCAAGAACATCGACCAGGTGCGCGAGGCGGTCGCCAGGTCCGACAAGTCGGTGGCGCTGCTGGTGCAGCGCGGCGAAGAGAAGATCTTCGTGCCGGTGCGCATCGGCTAGGCGGCCTACCTCCACCCTGAACCATCGGCTCCCGGCCGATGGAGCGCCAAAGCAAGTTACGCTTCGGCCTCCATCGAAGGGGGCTGAATGCGTTCAGGGGACTCACGTCGTTCGACGCCGGCTGCGCTTGTTGCGCTCTGGCTGTCGCTTGCAAGTGCTGCTGCGGGGGCCGTGCAGGTCACCAGCCTCACGCCACAAGGAGAAGTGGCGCGGGTGCGGCAGGTGGTGGCCAGGTTCGACGAGGCGGCAGTGCGCTTTGGCGACGCGACTGCCGCCGCGCCGCTGTCCGTGAGCTGCAGCGATGCGCAGGCCGCCAAGGGCAGCGGACGCTGGCTGGGCGAAAAGCAATGGGTCTTCGACTTCGAGAACGACCTGCCGCCGGGCGTGCGCTGCACCGTCACCCGCGCAGCCGGCTTTACCGTGCCGGGCGGCCAGCCGCTGGCCGGCGCCGCCAGCTGGCGCTTCAACACCGGCGGGCCTTTCGTGCGCTCGATCCGCCCCGGCGGCGGCACCATCGATGAGGAGCAGATCTTCCTGCTGCAACTCAATGGCGCGGCCGCGCCGCAAAGCGTGCGGGACAACATCTGGTGCGCGGCCGAGGGCCTGGGCGAGCGCATTCCGGTGAACCTCGTCGAGGGCGAGCAGCGCGCCGCGCTGCTGCAGTCCAGCGGCCTGACCGAAGCCGCGGCCAAGGACCCGCAGCGATTCCTCACCCTGCAATGCCGCCGTGCCCTGGCGCCGGCCAGCCGCGTGACGCTGGTGTACGGCCAAGGCGTGGCCACCCCGTCCGGCGTGGCCAACCGCGTGGAGAAGCGCTACGACTACAAGGTGCGCGAGCCCTTTGCCGCCAGCTTTGCTTGCGAGCGCGAGAACGCACAGGCCGGCTGCCTGCCGCTCAAGCCCATGGAGCTGCGCTTCAACGCGCCGGTGGCGCGCAAGCTGGCCGCGCAGATCGTGCTGCGCGGCAACGGGAAAACTGCGGCGCCCGCTTTCGAGCAGACCAACGAGGCGCAGGCCGATGCGCTGGTCGATTCGGTGAGCTTCGCGCCGCCCTTTGCCGAGCAGGCCAACTACACCATCGAAGTGCCGCCGGGTTTCCAGGATGCGTCGGCGCGCCCGCTGGGCGAGCCCGGGCGCTTCCCGATGAAGGTGAACACCGGCGCCATGCCGCCGCTGGCCAAGTTCGCGGCATCGCCCTTCGGCGTGATCGAGCGGCTGGCCGAACCCGGCGGCGTGGCGATGATGCCGGTGACGGTGCGGCGCGTGGAGCCCGCGCTGGCAGTGCAGGCCTACACGCCCGGCCAGGTGAGCGACATCACCCCCAGGACCGATGCCGAGATCATTGCGTGGTCGCGCAAGCTGCAGCGCTACGAGGCGCGGCAGGTGCCGCGCAAGAAGGCCCGCGAAGACGTGAAGGGCACGCTGCCCAAGGTGCTGGAGCCCGAGGAGAAGGACTGGGTGCAAAGCCGCATGCTCTCGTTGCTGGCGGGCCAGAACGGCGTGAAGACGCTGGACATGCCCAAGGCGCAAGACGACCCGCGGCCCTTCGAGGTGGTCGGCATTCCGCTCACGCCCGGCTTCCACGTGCTGGAGATCGCTTCGCAGCGCCTGGGCGAATCGCTGCTCGATGCGCGCTACGGCACGGGCCGCACGATGTATGTACGCACCAGTGCGCTGGCCACCAACCTGGCGGTGCACTTCAAGCTGGGCCGCGAGAATTCGCTGGCCTGGGTGACCACGCTCGACAAGGGCCAGGTCGTGGCGGGCGCCAAGGTGCGCGTATCGAGCTGCCGCGGCGAGGAGCTGGCCACCGCCGTCACCGATGCGAGCGGCATCGCGCGCTTCGAGGCGGGAAAGATCTCGCCCGAAGCGCCCGCCTGCTCCAGCGGCGACGAAGACGGCGAATGGCGCAACGCATATTTCGTGAGCGCCCGCGCCACCGATGCCAAGGGCGTGGAAGACCTGGCCTTCACCTGGAGCGACTGGCAGCGCGGCATCGAACCCTGGCGCTTCAACCTGCCCACCAGTGCCGATGCCCGATCCGACCGCGTGGCCCACACGATCTTCGACCGCATGCTGTTTCGGGCCGGCGAGACGGTGTCGATGAAGCATGTGCTGCGCACGCAGAACCAGGGCGGCTTCGGCCTGCCCAAGGAGTGGCCGCAGACTCTGGTCATCACCCACGTGGGCAGCGGCCAGCAGTTCAGGCAGAAGCTCGAATGGCGCAGCACGGCCGGCGGCGGGCGCAGCAGCGAAAGCAGCTTTGCCATTGCACCGGCCGCCAAGCTCGGCCTCTACCAGGTCGAGCTGGCCGAGGGCCCGGCCGATGCGCCGACGCGCACCTGGTCGAGCGGCCAGTTCCGCGTCGAGGAATTCCGCCTGCCGGTGATGGAGGGACGCATCGAACCGGCCGACAGCAAGAAGCCGCTGGTGGCCACCAGCAGCCTGCCCACCGCGGTGCAGGTGAACTATGTGGCCGGTGGCGGTGCCTCCGGCCTGCCGGTGCGCGTGTCGGCGCTGGTCAAGCCCAAGTGGGTCGACTTTCCGGATTACGACGGGTTTAGCTTCTCGCCGCCGCAGAAGTCGAACGAGACCGAAGGCCAGGCGCAGGACAACAGCGATGAAGGCGCACGCGTGGTGGCCGACAAGCTGCCGCTCACGCTGGACCGCAGCGGTGCCGGGCAGGTCGTGATCGAGTCGATCACCCCCGCTCCGGCGCCGCGCGAATTGCTGCTGGAAGCCAGCTACGCCGACCCCAATGGCGAGGTACAGACCCTGCGCAGCACGCAGACGCTGTGGCCCTCGCACGTGGTGGCCGGCCTGAAGACGGAGGGCTGGGCCTCGGTGGGCCAGAAGATCCGCTTCCAGGCCCTGGCGCTGGACCTGTCGGGCAAGGCGCAGGCCGATGTCGCGGTGGAGGTGAAGGCCATCTCGCGCATCACCACCACCAGCCGCAAGCGCATGGTGGGCGGCTTCTACACCTACGACAACAAGACCGAGACCAAGGACCTGGGCACCGTGTGCAGCGGCAAGAGCGACAGCCGCGGCCTGCTGCTGTGCGAGGCCAGGCTGTCCGACCCCGGCCAGGTGGAGCTGGTCGCCACGGCCAAGGACGGGCAAGGCCGCCCCAGCGTCGCCGCCACCTCGGTCTACGTCACGCGCCAGGGCGAACTCTGGTTTGGCGGCGAGGACCACGACCGCATCGACCTGTTGCCCGAGAAGAAGAACTACCAGAGCGGCGAGACGGCAAAGCTCCAGGTGCGCATGCCCTTTCGCTTTGCCACGTCGCTGGTGTCGGTGGAGCGCGAGGGCATCATCGAGACCCAAGTGGTGCAGCTCAATGGCCAGGACCCGACCGTGCAGTTGCAGGTCAAGGACAGCTGGGGACCCAACGTCTACGTGAGCGTGCTGGCGCTGCGCGGGCGGCTGCGCGAAGTGCCCTGGTACAGCTTCTTCACCTGGGGCTTCAAGTCGCCGCGCGAGTGGTGGACGGCCTTCTGGTACGAAGGCCGCGAGTACGTGGCGCCCACCGCCATGGTCGACCTGAGCAAGCCGGCCTACCGCCTCGGCGCCGCCGAGATTCGCGTGGGCAGCCAGGCGCACCAGATCGCGTTGAAGGTGGCAAGCGACCAACCCAGCTACACCGTGCGCGGCCAGGCGCAGGTCACGCTCACCGGCACGCTGCCGGACGGCAAGCCCGCCGCCAACGCGGAGGTGGCAGTGGCCGTGGTCGACCAGGCGCTGCTGGAGCTGATGCCCAACACCAGCTGGAACCTGCTCGATGCAATGTTGGCGCGGCGCAGCTGGGGCGTGTCCACCTCCACCGCGCAGATGGAGATCGTGGGCCGCCGGCACTACGGCCGCAAGGCCGTGCCCGCGGGCGGCGGCGGCGGCAAGTCGGCCACGCGCGAGCTGCTCGACACGCTGCTCCTGTGGAACCCGCGCGTGGTGCTCGATGCCAACGGCCAGGCCAGGATCACGGTGCCGCTCAACGATGCGCTCACCACCTTCCGCATTGCCGCAGTGGCCGAACTGGGCACGGGCCTGTTCGGCACGGGGCAGGCCAGCATCCAGACCACGCAAGACCTGCAGATCATCAGCGGCCTGCCGCCGCTGGTGCGCGAGGACGATGAGTTCCGTGCGCAGATCACCCTGCGCAACACCACGGCCAAGGCCATGAGGGTGCAGGCCACGCCGCGCACCACGCTGCTCACGCCCGGCGCCGCGCCGGGCCGCCCCAGGCAAGCCGACACTCCCTCGGGCGGCAGCGAAGGCCGCGAAGCGCCGAGCGTGGGAGCTGACATGGCTCCACAGACCGTCGACATTCCCGCCGGCGAGGCGCGCGAAGTGGCCTGGACCGTGAAGGCGCCCGTGCAACTGGCGGCCACGCGCGCCGAGGCCATCCTCTGGGAGATCGAGGCGCACGACCTTTCGGGCAACGACAAGGCCCGCGACGCGCTGAAGATCAACCAGCGCATCGTGCCCGCCGTGCCGGTGACCGTGCAGCAGGCCAACCTGGTGCAGCTCGATGCCGCCGCGCCCTTCGCGCTGGACGTGGCGGCGCCTGCAGGCGCCCTGCCCGGCCGTGGCGGATTGCGGCTGGCGCTGCAACCCAGCCTGGGCACCAGCCTGCCCGGCGTGCGCGACTGGTTCGCCAACTACCCCTACGCCTGCCTGGAGCAGAAGACCAGCAAGGCCATCGGCCTGCGCGACGCGAAGATGTGGAAGAGCGTGGTGGCGCAGATGCCGGCCTACCTCGACAACGACGGCCTGGCCAGCTACTTCCCGCCGCAAGGCGGCGGCGCCGACGGCGGCAGCGACATCCTCACGGCCTATCTGCTGGCCGCCACGAGCGAGGCCGCGGCACTGGACCCGTCGCTGGCCCTGCCCGACGACCTGCGCGCGCAGATGGAAGCGGGCCTGCTCGCCTTCGTCGAAGGGCGCCTGGAGCGCAAGTTCTGGAGCCCCCGGCAAGACCTGGACGTGCGCAAGCTGGCTGCGCTGGAAGCCCTCTCGCGCAGCGGCAAGGCCCAGGGCCGCATGACCACCAGCATCACCATCGCGCCCAACCAGTGGCCCACCGGCGCGGTGCTCGACTGGATCGGCATCCTGAAGCGCGTCAAGGACGTGCCGCAGCGCGATCAGCGCCTGGCCGAGGCCGAGCAGGTCCTCAAGGCCCGCGTGTCCTACCAGGGCACGCGCCTGGTGTTCAGCACCGAATCGGACGACAACTGGTGGTGGCTGATGAGCGGCGCCGACGTCAACACCAACCGGCTGCTGCTGGCAGCTGTCGACGACCCGGCCTGGAAGGAAGACATGGGCAAGCTGGTGGCCGGCGCGCTCGCGCGGCAGCAGCGCAATGGCGCCTGGAGCACCACCACCGCCAACCTGTGGGGCAGCCTGGCGCTGGAGAAGTTCTCGCGCGCCTTCGAGAGCGCGCCGGTGCAGGGCGCGACCCATGCCACGCTCAGCGCCACCGGAACCGGCGACATCGCCGTGGCCACCGGCAGCATCGACTGGCGCGAGGTCAAGCGTGCGGGCGACCCTGCGGCCGGCGCTGCCGCCCCGGCCCTGCGCAACAACACCCTCGCCTTCGCGTGGCAGGCGCAATCGAAGGCCGAACGCGAAGTGCTGCGCGTGCGCCACGAAGGCAGCGGCAAGCCGTGGCTCACGCTGCAATCGACAGCCGCCGTGCCGCTTACCGCGCCCGTGGCAGCAGGCTACGTGCTCAAGAAGACCGTGGCGCCCGTGGAGCAGGCCAGGCCGGGCCGCTGGAGCCGCGGCGACGTGCTGCGCGTCAGCCTGGAAATCAACGCCACCGCCGACATGACCTGGGTGGCGGTGACCGACCCCATTGCCGGCGCAAGCGCGATCCTCGGCAGCGGCCTGGGCCGCGATTCGCAGATCGCCACGCAGGGCGAGAACAAGAAGGACGCCGGCCGCGCATGGCCCGCCTTCGAGGAGCGCAGCTTCGAGGCCTTCCGCGCGTACTACGAGTACCTGCCCAAGGGCGTCAGCACCATCGAGTACACCGTGCGGCTGAACAACGTGGGCGACTTCGCGCTGCCGCCCAGCCGGGTAGAAGCCCTGTACGCACCCGAGATGTTCGGCATGGTGCCCAATGCGCGGATGAAGGTGGAGCCCGGCCAGTAAGGCCGCGGCAGCAACCCAGCCGGAGATTCGACCCATGTGCAGAAGCATCAAGACCTTGTTCAACTTCGAGCCGCCCTCCACGGATGAGGAAGTCCATGCGGCGGCGCTGCAGTTCGTGCGCAAGCTCAGCGGCTTCAATGCGCCGTCCAAGGCCAACGAG
>JAFECZ010000253.1 GCA_018241905.1 Pseudomonadota bacterium | reverse complement strand
TCACCAGCCATGCCGCCCGCACCGACGGCCATGCCTGGCGCGCCCGTGCCGGCGCCGTACTCACCGGCGTGGGCACGGTGCTGGAGGACGATCCGCGCCTGGACGTGCGCGAAGTCGAGACGCCCCGCCAGCCGCCGCTGGTCATCGTCGACAGCCACCTGCAGACGCCGCCCGACGCGCGCCTGTTCGACACGCCCGAGCGCCCGGTCTGGATCTACGCCGCCAAGCCCAACGCCGAAAAGGCCGCCCCGCTGCAAGCACGCGGCGTGGACGTGCGCTACCTGCCCAACCCGCAGGGCAAGGTCGAGCTGCCCGCCCTGCTGCAAGACCTGGCGGCCCGCGAAGTCAACGAACTGCATGTGGAAGCCGGCCACAAGCTCAACGGCTCGCTCCTGCGCGAAGGCCTGGTCGACGAACTGTTGCTCTACATGGCCCCCAAGCTCATCGGCGCCGGCATGGACATGGCCAGCCAGATCCACGCCCAGGGTCCCTTGCTGACCCTGGCACAGGCCGTGGAGCTCGAATTTCGCTCCGTGGAATCGATCGGACCCGACCTGCGCCTGATCGCGCGGCTGGCCGGCCGCTCCGGCTGGTTCGAGTAACCACGGGTCAATGCCAGTCCCCCACCGAGGATCTGCCTTTGCCGGGCCTCGGGTGGGGTCGCCCTCCCGGAGCGGGGGGTTACAAGGGCCGGAGGGAGTGAGAAGCCGGGGGGCAATAAAATGGTGAAATGTTCACCGGAATCATTACCGGCGTGGGGCGCATCGCCGCCGTCCACGACCTCGGAAGCTCTTCATCGCACGGCAAGCGCCTGCACATCGCGGCGCCGCCCGCCTACCTCGACGATGTAGGGCTCGGTGACAGCATCGCCCTCAACGGCGCCTGCATGACGGTCACAACCCTGGACCTTGCGCGCCAGGAGTTCACCATCGACATCTCGGCCGAGTCGCTCGACAAGACAGCCGGCCTGACCGACCAGGACGCCCAGGTCAATCTCGAAAAAGCCCTGCGCGCACAAGACCGCCTGGGCGGACACATCGTCTCGGGCCACGTCGACGGCATCGGCAAGGTCAGCCGCTTCGCCCCTGTTGGCGAAAGCTGGGAGCTGCGCGTGCTGGTGCCTGCCGAGCTGGCGCGCTTCCTGGCCTACAAGGGCTCCATCACCGTCAACGGCGTGAGCCTGACGGTGAACACGGTGCAGGACCTGGCCGAGGGCTGCGAGATCAGCATCAACCTGATTCCCCACACGGTGGAGAACACCTCGCTGGGCCAATTGCGCGCGGGCAGCCCGGTCAACCTCGAGATCGATACCGTCGCCCGATACGTCGAGCGCATGCTGCAAGCCGGCGCCATTGCCGCGCCCCAACAGAAAGACAAGCAATCATGAACGCATCGGTGACCCCCATCACGGCATCGAAGGACGCGCGCCCCGTCGCACCCATCTCGAGCGTCGAGGAAATCGTCGAGGAGCTGCGCGCCGGGCGCATGGTCATCCTCGTGGACGAGGAAGACCGCGAGAACGAAGGCGACATCGTCATTGCCGCCGATCACATCACGCCCGAATCCATCAACTTCATGGCCCGCCATGCGCGCGGCCTGATCTGCCTGACGCTGTCGCGCGAGATGTGCGAGCGGCTGCAGCTGCCGCCCATGGTGGCGCGCAACGGTGCCAAGCATTCCACCGCCTTCACGGTCTCGATCGAAGCGGCAGAAGGCGTGACCACCGGCATATCGGCCGCAGACCGCGCCCGCACGGTGCAGGCCGCAGTGGCGCGCAACGCTGTGGCGTCGGACCTGGTGCAGCCCGGCCACATCTTCCCGCTGCAGGCGGTGGACGGCGGCGTGCTCATGCGCGCAGGCCACACCGAGGCCGGCTGCGACCTGGCCGCGATGGCCGGCTGCTCGCCCGCTTCCGTCATCTGCGAAGTGATGAACGAAGACGGCACCATGGCGCGCCTGCCCGACCTGCAGGTCTTCGCGGCCGAACACGGCCTCAAGATCGGCACCATTGCGGCGCTCATCGAACACCGCAGCCACCACGAGACGCTGGTCGAAAGGGTGGGTTGCCGCGAGATCCAGACCGCCAGCGGCTGGTTCACCGCCCATGCCTTCCGCGACACGCCCAGCAACGGGGTGCACCTGGCGCTGGTGCGCGGCCGCTGGGAGCCCGACGAGACGGTGCCGGTGCGCGTGCACGAGCCGCTGTCGGTGCTCGACGCGCTGGAAGTGAATCGCTCCATGCACTCCTGGAGCCTGGATGCGAGCCTGGCGCACATCGCGGCCGAAGGCAAGGGCGTGGCGGTGTTCCTGAACTGCGGCGAATCGGGCGAGGACCTGGTGGCCCAGTTCGAAGGCAAGGCACGGCCGGCGCAAGCCCCCGAGCGCGGCCGCATGGACCTGCGCAGCTACGGCATCGGGGCGCAAATCCTGCGCGAGTGCGGCGTGCGCCGCATGAATCTCCTGGGCACGCCGCGCCGCATGCCCAGCATGGCCGCGGGCTACGGGCTGGAAATCGCCGGCTACATCACGAAAAAAGACTGAGGAAGAAAAACACCATGCAAGGTGCAAACAAGGGAGCGGTGCAGCCGCTCGACGGCAAGGGGCTGCGCATCGGCATCGTGCAGGCGCGCTTCAACGAAGACATCACCAACGCGCTGGCGCAAGCCTGCAAGGGCGAGCTCGAATCGCTGGGCGTGGCGGCGAGCGACATCGAGCACGTGACCGTGCCCGGCGCGCTGGAAGTGGCCACCGCGCTGCAGGCACTGGCCGAGCGCGGAGGCTTCCACGCCCTGGTGGCGCTGGGCTGCATCATCCGCGGCGAGACCTATCACTTCGAGCTGGTGGCCAACGAGTCGGGGGCCAGCGTGAGCCGCGTGGCGCTGGACTATCGCCTGCCCATTGCCAACGCGATTCTCACCACCGAGAACCACGCGCAGGCTGAAGCCCGCCAAATTGAAAAGGGCCGCGATGCGGCCCAGGTGGCCGTCGAAATGGCCCAACTCCTGGCGCGCCTGGCATGACCGACGACACCAACTCTTCGAGCCGCCCGCCCCGCCCGACGCGCGGCGGCCTGACCAGCACCGGCGCCCGCAAGGCATCGGCCAAGTCCACCCGCAGCCGCGCACGCGAGTTTGCGCTGCAGGCGCTCTACCAGCACCTGGTGGGCCGCAACGAGCCGGCTGCCATCGACGCCTTCACGCGCGACCTGGCGGGCTTCCACAAGGCCGACGCAGCGCACTACGACGCGCTGCTGCATGGCAGCATCGCCGAGGCCATCGAACTCGACGCGCTCATCGTTCCGCTGCTGGACCGCAAGCTGGCCGAGATCTCGCCCATCGAGCATGCCGCCATGTGGATCGGCGTGTACGAGTTCCGCCACTGCCCCGACGTGCCCTGGCGCGTGGTGCTCAACGAGTGCATCGAGCTGGCCAAGGAATTCGGCGGCACCGATGGCCACAAGTACGTCAACGCCGTGCTCAACGGCCTGGCGCCCAAGCTGCGCGCGGCCGAAGTCGAGGCGGACCGCGCCACCGGCAAAGCCCGCCCCTGACCGATAGAGCCCTGTCCCTCATGAGAATCTCCTCGCGCGCCGAGCGCATCGAACCTTTCTACGTGATGGAGGTGGCCAAGGCCGCCTCGCAGTTGGCGCGCGAAGTGGCGCACAGCGACCGGCCGATGATCTTCCTGAACATCGGCGAGCCGGACTTCACCGCGCCGCCCCTGGTGCAGGAAGCCGCCGCCCGCGCCGTGAGCCGCGGCGCCACGCAGTACACGCATGCGGTCGGCCTCGATTCGCTGCGCGAGCGCATCAGCGGCTGGTATGCGCAGCGCTTCGGGCTCGAGGTTCCGGCCCGGCGCATCGTGGTCACGGCCGGCGCATCGGCGGCGCTGCAGCTGGCCTGCCTGGCCCTGATCGAGCGCGGCGACGAGATCCTCATGCCCGACCCGAGCTACCCGTGCAACCGCCACTTCGTGAGCGCAGCCGAGGGCAATGCGGTGCTGGTGCCCACCACGGCGGAAGAACGCTTCCAGCTCACCGCCGCCAAGGTGCAGTCGGCCTGGACGGACAACACCCGCGGCGTGCTGCTGGCCTCGCCCTCGAACCCCACCGGCACCTCCATCGCGCCGGACGAGCTGCGCCGCATCCACGAGTTCGTAAAGGCCAAGGGCGGCATCACCCTCATCGACGAAATCTACCTGGGCCTGTCCTACGACGACACCTATGGCCACTCGGCGCTGGCCATCGACGACCAGGTCATCAGCATCAACAGCTTCTCGAAGTACTTCAACATGACCGGCTGGCGCCTGGGCTGGCTGGTGGTGCCCGAGGCGCTGGTGCCGGTGGTGGAGCGGCTCGCACAGAACCTGTTCATCTGCGCCAGCACGATCTCGCAGTACGCGGCCCTGGCCTGCTTCGAGCCCGAGAGCATTGCCGAGTACGAGCGCCGGCGCGGCGAATTCAAGGCGCGGCGCGACTGGTTCATTCCGCAGCTGCAAGCCGTCGGCCTGCCGGTGCCGGTCGTGCCCGACGGCGCCTTCTACGCCTGGGCCGACTGCACGCAGATGGCGCAGCAGCTGGGCGTTGCGGGCAGCTGGGACTTCAGCTTCGAGCTGATGAAGCGCGCCCACCTGGCCATTACGCCGGGCCGCGACTTCGGCACCGCCGAAACCAGCCGCTTCGTGCGCTTCTCGACGGCCAGCTCCATGGCGCACCTCGAGGAAGCGATCGAACGCCTGCGGGCTCTATGAGTTTCGCCTTTCCGATCCGCGTCTATTGGGAAGACACCGATGCCGGCGGCATCGTCTTCTATGCCAATTACCTGAAGTTCATGGAACGCGCGCGCACCGAATGGCTGCGCTCGCTGGGCATCGAACAGCAGAAGTTGCGCGAGACCTCGGGCGGCATCTTCGTGGTGAGCGAGACCTCGCTCAAGTACCACCGCTCGGCCCGGCTGGACGACCAACTCCTGGTTACAGCGCAGTTGCGTCAGGCGGGCACTGCGTCGTTGATAATCGAGCAACGCGTGCTATCAAATCCAGAGCGCATGAGCTCGCCGGAAGAACTCCCGGCACAAGCCTTGCTCTGCGAAGGCACCATTCGCATCGGCTGGGTCAACGCCGCTTCCATGCGGCCGAGTCGCCTGCCCGCCCCTGTTTCGACAGTCTTCGAGCGCATCGTTTCGCGCGGAACTCCGCCGGGCGCTGCCTCTCAACAATGAAGCCATGAACAACAGTCAAGACTTCTCGATCATCACCCTCATCCTGCACGCCAGCTTCGTGGTGCAGTTGGTCATGCTGCTGCTGGTTGTCGTGTCGGTGGGTAGCTGGGCGTCCATCTTCCGCAAGTTCTTCTCTCTCAAGCGCACGCGCTCGCTCAACGACGACTTCGAGCGCGAGTTCTGGTCGGGCACGAGCCTGAACGAGCTGTTTTCCTCCGCCGCGCAGAACGCCAAGTTCGCCGGCCCCATGGAACGCATCTTCGCCAGCGGCATGCGCGAGTACCACAAGCTGCGCGAACGCCAGATCGGCGATGCCTCCACCCTGCTGGACGGCGCCCGGCGCGCCATGCGCGCGAGCTTCCAGCGCGAGATGGATGCCATCGAATCCAACCTTTCGTTCCTGGCCACGGTCGGCTCGGTGTCGCCGTACGTCGGCCTGTTCGGCACCGTGTGGGGCATCATGCATGCCTTCACCGGCCTGGCCAGCCTGCAGCAGGTGACGCTGTCCACCGTGGCGCCCGGCATTGCCGAAGCCCTGGTGGCCACCGCCATCGGCCTGTTCGCCGCCATTCCGGCAGTGGTGGCCTACAACCGTTTCGCCCGCGAAATCGACAAGACCGCCATCGCGCTGGAGACCTTCATCGAGGAGTTCTCCAACATCCTGCAGCGCAACCTGTCGGCCCAGGCCACGGCCAGCGGCCGCTGAGCGGCTAGAACGGAAAAGGAGGCCAGGAAAGAATGCCCGCCGTTTCCCATCGCGGCCGCGGACGCCGCACGATCAACGAGATCAACATGGTCCCGTTCATCGACGTGATGCTGGTGCTGCTGATCATCTTCATGGTCACGGCGCCCCTCATCACGCCCAGCGTGATCAACCTGCCCAGCGTCGACCGCGCCAACAAGCAGCCCGACAAGCCCATCGAGATCGTCATCAAGAGCGAGGACGAGGTGCAGGTCAAGAAAGACCCGTCGCAAGGCAGCGGCGGTGCCTCGGTGCCCTTTGCCCAGATCGGCAAGGTCGCACGCGATGCGCAGGACGGCGACGAGAACCGCCCCGTGGTCATCAGCGCCGACAAGTCGGTGAAGTACGAGACCGTCGTGAAGGCGATGAACCAACTCAAGAGAAGCGGCATCGAACGCGTTGGCCTGTCGGTGCAGACCACCGGCAGCAGCAAGTAAGCAACGATGTCCCTGGCCGCAGACCGCCCCGAATTTGCGCCCCCGCCCCAACGGGGCACAGTGCGCGCGCTGATCCTGGCGCTGATTGCGCACGCACTGCTCATCGCCGCACTGACCTGGGGCGTGCGCTGGAAGCGCGATAGCGAGAACGATGCGGTGGAGGCCGAGCTGTGGTCCACGACAGTGCAGCAGGCCGCGCCGCGCGCCGTCGCGCCGCCCACGCCGCCTGCCCCGGTGCCTGCGCCGCCCCCGCCTCCGCCTCCCCCACCACCGCCTCCCCAGGCCGTGACCCCGCCCGCGCCGCCGCCGCCCAAGACGCCGGACATCAACCTGGAGCAGGAAAAGCGCAAGCAAGAGCTGCAGGCGCAGCGCGAGCGCGAACTGGAGCAGCAGCGCAAGGAGCAGCAGCGCCAGAAGGAGCTGGCTGAAAAGCAGAAGGCCGAACAGGAAAAGCAGAAGCAGTTGGCGCAGCAGAAGGCCGACCAGCAACGCAAGGAGCAGGAAGCCAAGAAGCAGCAGGAAGAGGCCGACCGCAAGAAGGAAGAGCAGCAGAAGAAGCTGGCGGAGCAGAAAAAGAAGGATGACGCGGCCAAGCAGGCTGCGGCAGCGCAGTCCGCGAAGGACCGGGCGGACAACCTCAAGCGCATGCAAGCCATGGCCGGCACCGGTGCCGCGGACTCCACAGGTACGGCTGCACGCTCCTCAGGCCCTTCGGGCAACTACGCCGGTCGCATCCGCGCGGCCGTTCGCCCGAACGTGACTTATCCCGACGCCGACACCGTGGCCGGCAATCCGCAGGCGGATTTCGAAGTCAACCTCGCACCCGACGGAACCATCGTGGGCGTGAAGCTGCGCAAGTCCAGCGGCGTGCCCGGTTGGGACGAAGCTGCCGAGCGTGCGCTGCGCAAGACGGACAAGTTGCCTCGCGACACCGATGGGCGCATCTACACGCCTATGGTGATTTCGCTGCGTCCCAAGGACTGACTGCGTAGCAACACTAGGTCGCGTTCCCCCCGTTGAGACCGACACAGCGTGCCCTGGGCGGGTGCGGCAGGCCCTTGGGGCCCGGGTCGCCTTCTGTGGCGGCGAGGAGCGCAGTGGCGGGGCTTAGCTTGCCTGCCGAAGG
>JAFECZ010000252.1 GCA_018241905.1 Pseudomonadota bacterium | reverse complement strand
AACGAGACCAGCGTGCTGGCCGTGGAATCGCCCGGCCAGCCCACGCGCTGGTTCAGCCTGCTGCGCGACACCGGCCACAACTCGGTCTCGTACTTCCTGCGCGAGAAGGCGGAACTGCGCCCCGACGAGAACACGCTCACCGTGGTGCCCGGCGTGCTGGGCAGCTACCCCAACGCCTTCTACCGGGTGCAGCAGCGCGAGCTGCCGGCCTTCACCGAAGCATTGGGCAAGCTCGCATCGGAGGCCGACTACGCGGCCTTCTCGCAGCGCTTTGCCGTGCGGCGCACCGCGCCGGACTTCTGGGCGTTCAGCGACGCGCTCAACGCCGACTACGCCCGCGCGCAACCGCTGGTGGCGGGCATCCTGGACTACAACCGGCTGGAGAACCGCTAGGGAGGCTCGGCCCGAGCCTCCCAGGGCGGCAGGTGCGGGCGGCTACTTGGCGCCGCCGGATTGCTTGAGCATCCGCTTGACCTCGTCCACGTTGCTGGCGATGCGGCCGCGCACGATCTCGAAGGCCTCGGCCTGCGACTTGGCGGCCATGTCGGCCAGCTCGCGGATGTCGTCCAGCGCCTGCTTGAAGGCGGCGCGGCCCATGGCGTCGAGCTTGGCGATGTTTTCCTTGGGGTCGTTGCTGGGCATCGACTTCACCGTGCCCTGCCAGGCGGCAATGGAGTCGCGCAGCATCTCGGTCTGGCGCTGCACCACGGCCTGCAGGCCCTGGTAGGACTTCTGGTTGGCGCGCATCAGCGCCTCCAGGTCTTTCCGTCCGTTGGCGGCAATGGCGCCGGCCGCGCCGGAGATCTTGAGCTGCTGCAGCCGCTCGCCCATTTCCTGCAGCGGCTTGGCCAGGGCCTTCTGCATCTTCTGCATGTTTTCCATCGGATCGGCCATGGCGCGCGCTGCGCTGGCGCTGCTGCTGCCGCCGGCCGGCTTTGCCGCCGCCGCGCCGGCCTTCTTGGCGGCCGTGCGCTTGGCGGCGGTGGTCTTGCTGCTCGTTGCCATCGTCTCGCCTCCTTTGCTTCTTACGTGGTTGAAGACTGGGCAGACGATACGCCTTCGGTGGCCGTTCGTGAACGGCCTGGCGCGCCGGAATGAAAAATGTCTGCGCGCCCTGCGCGATCAAGCGTCCGCGCCGTGCCCCTGCATGAAGGCCGCAAAGGCCTGCCGCGCCTCGGGGCCGGACAACGCCAGCGCGAAGGCGTCGACTTCCCGGCGCATGTGCGCCTGCAGCGCGTCGCGGTCGCCCCGCATCAGGGTGCGAGCGGTGGCCAGCGCCTGCGGCGGCTGGGTGGCCAGGCGGGCGGCCTTCGAGCGCGCATGCGCCTGCAGCCGGTCGGGCGCGACCACCTCGGTCACCATGCCGGCGCCCAGCGCCTGCTGTGCGTCGATCGATTCGCCCAGCAGCAGCAGCCGGGCCGCGCGCTGGTAGCCCATCATCGTCGGCATGATCATGCTGGAGGCCGCTTCCGGGACCAGGCCCACGGAGACGAAGGGCGCAGACAAGGTCGCATGCTCGCTGGCATAGACGAGGTCGCAGTGCAGCAGCATCGTCGCCCCGATGCCCACGGCCGGACCCTGCACCGCGGCCACGATCGGCTTGCTGCAGCCCGTCAGCGCCTGGACGAAGCGTCCCTGCGGCGAAGACTTGAAGTCGCCCCGGAAGTGCAGGAATTCGCCGATGTCGTTGCCCGCGGTGAAGACCGGACCTTCGGCGCCAAGAAGAAACACGCGCACGCTGTCGTCGGCGCAGCCGCGCTCCAGCTCGCCGGCGATGGCGTCGTACATCTCGCCGGTGAGGGCGTTGAGCTTGCCGGCCCGGTTCAGCCGGATCTCGACCAGCGGGCCTTCCCTGTGGATTGCGATGTGAGAGCTCATGAAACAACTCCTGTTTCGGTGGTGTTGTCGGGTCGCCCGGGCGCCGGATCGGGCAGGTAGGCGGCCAGGGCAGCCAGCGCGTCTTCGCACCACTCGACCCAGTCGCGTTCGTAGCGCAGCCCGCGGGCCAGGCCCAGGCGCCTGCCGGCGTCGCGCAGGTCTTGCGGCGGCTCGGAAAAGCGCTGCCGCAGGATGTGCTCGAAGCGGGCCAGGCGCTCCTGGTGGTAGGCCATGCGCGTGGCGACCTGGTCGCGCAGTGCCTGGTGGTCGACCTCGTTCAGGGTGTACAGGCGCACCAGCAGGTCGTCCTTGATCGTGGGCGAGGCCGCCGGCTGCACCGACCAGGCCCGAAGCGCCGCGCGGCCTTGCGGCGTGATGGAGTAGACCTGCTTGTTGGGCTTGCTGGTCTGCACCACTTCCTCGGGAACGGCATGGCCGAGTTCGCGCAGGCGGCCGAGCTCGCGGTAGATCTGCTGGTGGTCGGCGCGCCAGAAGAAGCCGATGGAGGCGTCGAAACTGCGGGCCAGTTCGTAGCCGGTCATCGGCCGCTCCGTCAGGCAGGCCAGGATCGCTTCGCCCAATGCCATGGTTGTCCTCGTGGGGTTGGCATATGCGCATTGTTGCATATGATGTGGGCATCTCCAATGCAGGCAGCCGCATTGGCCGACATGGGGCCATGGACTCCTGCCGAAGGCATTCGCCATGCATCCACAAGACCTCGACAAGCTGGTGCTCGTCACCGGCGGCACCGGCCATCTTGGGCGAGACCTGGTCGCCCGGCTCCTTGCGCAAGGACGGCGCATTCGCGTTCTGGCGCGCCGCCCAGGGGCCGATCCGCGCGTGCAGTGGGCCCAGGGCGACCTCGCCACCGGCGAGGGGCTGCGGCAGGCGTTGGCGGGCGTGGGCTGCGTCGTGCATGCCGCCACCTTTTCACCCATCGCCCAGCGCGGGTCCCTGCGGCTGACCGACCTGTGGAAGAGCCCGGATGCGGTGGACGTGCACGGCACGCGCCGCTTGCTGGAGGAAAGCCGCCGCGCCCGCGTCGAGCACTTCCTGCACGTGTCCATCGTCGGGCTCGATCCGCGCGCTTCGCTGCCCTACAACCGCGTCAAGCTCGCCGGCGAGATGCGGGTGCGCGAATCGGACTTGCCCTGGTCCGTCGTGCGCGCGGCCCCTTTCTACTATCTGCTGGCGAGCCTGTTCTCCAGCATCCGTCGCCTGCCGTGGTGGGTCATGCCCGATGCAGTCATCCAGCCCGTCGACACCCGTGATGCCGCCGCCTACCTGGCCGAGTGCCTTGCCGATCCGAAGCCGGGCATGCGCGAGGAGATCGGAGGGCCCGAGATCAAGCCCCTGGCGGTCTTTGCGCAGGAGTGGGCTGCGGCGCGCGGGCTGAACCGGCGCGTGCGCAGCTTTCATGTTTCAGAAATCGCCGCCGGCCGCATGGGCCTGGTTGCGGCCAAGGGGCGGCGGGGTGCCGTGCGCTGGGCAGATTGGCTGGCCGCCGACGGCAAGGCGCCGGGCCAATGAAAAAAGCCCGGCGCTCGGGCCGGGCTCTCGCCGGGGACGGACTCAGGGCCGTGCCGGTTGGCCTTCGGGCAGCTCGATCTTCACCTCGAGCACTTCCAGGTCGTCCTGCTTTTCCAGGTTCAGCTTGATGTCGTCGGGCTTGATCGAGACGTACTTGGCAATCACCGCCACCAGTTCGCGCTGCAGGTCGGCCAGGTAGTCGGGCCGGCGCGAGCCGCTCAGGCTGGAGCGCTCGTGCGCCAGGATGATCTGCAGCCGCTCCTTGGCGACGCTGGCCGTCTTCTTCTTCTCGCCGAGCAGAAAGGAGAGAAAGGACATTGCCGCTTACCTCCCGCCGAAGATGCGCTTGAAGAAGCCGGGCTTCTCGGCATCGACAAAACGCATGGGCCGTTCTTCGCCCAGGAAACGCGCCACCACGTCGGCGTAGGCTTGCGCCACGTCGGTTTCCTTGTCGTGGATGGCCGGAATGCCCTGGTTGGACGCCTGCAGCACCGATTCGCTTTCGGGAATGACGCCGATCAGCTTGATGCGCAGGATGTCCTGGATGTCTTCCAGCGACAGCATCTGCCCGCCCGCCACGCGGTTGGGGTTGTAGCGGGTGATGAGCAGGTGCTCCTTGATCGGATCGCCGCCTTCCTTGGCCCGCTTGGTCTTGCTGCTGAGCATGCCCAGGATGCGGTCGGAGTCGCGCACCGACGAGACTTCGGGGTTGGTCACGATCAGCGCCTCGTCGGCGAAGTGCATGGCCATCATGGCGCCGGTCTCGATGCCGGCGGGCGAGTCGCACACGATGTAGTCGTAGCCCATCTCGTCCAGCTCCTTCAGCACCTTTTCCACGCCTTCCTGCGTGAGGGCTTCCTTGTCGCGCGTCTGCGAGGCAGCCAGCACCGAGAGGTTCTCGCACTGCTTGTCCTTGATGAGCGCCTGCTTGAGGTTGGCCTCGCCCTGGATCACGTTGATCAGGTCGAACACCACGCGGCGCTCGCAGCCCATGATCAGGTCCAGGTTGCGCAGGCCGACGTCGAAGTCGATCACCGCCGTCTTCTTGCCGGCCAATGCCAGGCCCGACGCAAAGCTGGCGCTGGTCGTCGTCTTGCCGACGCCGCCCTTGCCGGAGGTCACCACCACAATTTTGGCTGCCATTCGTCCGATTCCTTCTTCTTCAAAAATTCTGTTGTTGGTTCAAGCGATTCAAGCGAATCAAGCAATGGGCTCGAAGACGAGCTTCTGTTCGTTCAGCCAGACCTGCGCGTTCTTGCCCTGGACGTTGTCCGGCAACGCCACCTCGGAGGTACGGTAGATGCCGGCAATGGCCACCAGCTGCGCCTCCATGCAGGTGCTGAAGATGCGCGCCTCGGTGTTGCCGCGCGCGCCGGCAATGGCCTTGCCGCGCAGCGGCGCATACACGTGCACATGGCCGTCTGCAATGACCTCGGCGCCGAAATTCACCACGTCCAGCACGATCACGTCGCCGCCGCGGGCGTACACCTGCTGGCCCGAGCGCAGCGGCCGGTCGATGACCAGCGTGCCGCTGGCGGGCACCGGCACCTCGCGCACGATCTGCGGTGCGGGGCTGGGCGCCTCGGCCGGAGCCGGGGGGCGGGCGGGCGGTGACACCGGCATGGCGGCAATCGAGAGGCCGGCGGCACGCGCGGCCGCGTGCTGCTCGTCGGTACCGCCGCGCACGGCAATGGGCTGCGTCTGGTGGCGCGCCAGCAGCTGGCGCAGGCGCTCGAAATCGATCTCGGAAGCGTCTTCCTCGCCGGACTCCTCCAGTTGGGAGAGGTCGATCACCACCGGCTCCTGCTCGAAGAAGTCGGGCGAATCGGCCAGTTGGGCATCCATCGCCTCGGCCAGCAGGTCGAGGTCGGATGTCTTGAGGATCACCGCGATCAGCGGCAGCGTCGCGCTTTTGAACTCGAAAACCGCTCGGGTGCGCGCGGCGGAAGCATCTGCCATGTCAAACGTAGGTACGAAAAGTCTCCGAGTCTAATGGTCGCGCGGCTGCCGCTTGCCGCCATGGCGCAACAACAGAGGCTTTCATGCCCGCATTTTTCATGTTGTTGCATGACCGGGGATGCCCGGAGTTCGCCATGCAAAAAGGGGAGCGCACTGGACGAAGAAATTCGGCTCGCCCGCGCCATATTCAACCTGGTGCACGCGCTTTGCTTCGCCGCGGCGGGTAGAGTCGCTCCCAGGTTCGTCCATCGGCGATCCGATCAGGGAGAGAACATCAATGACAAGAACCGCCTCCGGGCGGCGGACGTGCAGCGCGAGCGCGTCCGACCGTGCCGACATCCGGGGCCGCCAGCCTTGCCGGCGGATGAACACCTCGAGAAGGGCGACGAGATGAATCTCAAGATGATTGCGGCCACCGCCGCGCTGGCGGCCATGGCGCTCGGCGGATGCGGGCAGGGCAAGGACTACCGGAAAGTGCGCTACGAGCACAACCCCGACCCCAAGGAGCGCTACGAGATCACGGTGACGGTGCAAGGCGCGCCCGGACCGATGGACTTTGCCGAGGGCGGCGCCTGGTACGACATTGCCAACCGGACCTGCCTGCCGCGCAAGGATCCCTACACCGGCGCCGATGTTGTCGCTGACAGCGCTGGCCGCGAGATGGTTCTCCAGCCCGGCGGGTCGGGCACCTGGACTGCAACGGTGTACGCAGACGGCATGCGCGAGGCGCCGTACTTCGGCACCGAGGTGTGTACCTGGACATTCGGCGGGGTGGGATCCCAGGTCAAGGCCACCGGCGCGCATGAAGAGACGCGATTCATGCCAAGCATGAACGCCGAGCAGATCCTTCGGGAGGAGACGGTGGTGACGTATTTCAACAAGCTGATGTACCCCCGCGTACCAAGCATTGAAAACTATCCCGATCTTGGAACGACGAATCGTTCGCGGTTCGGCCCCCCCTTGACTGACGCAGACCTGTTCACCATCACCATGCGCTCCAGGAAGGTGGCCCCATGAGTCAAAGCAGTCAGACCTACGCGGCAGTGGCCAATCATGCCTACAAGGCGCCTGAATGGGATTCCGCCACCAAGAGGTACAAGGAGGTGACATTGAACAGAATCCAGTTCAGACCTCTCGAATACTTCGATCGTCCTTCAGGCTATCAGGGCACGGTCTACCAGCGCATCGACAACGGTGAGATCGTGGTCGCACATCGCGGCACCGAGGGCGCATTGCGCGATGTTGCAGCAGATGCAGCGATGGTGTTTGCACGCGTCAATCCGCAAGCCAAGGATGCGATTGAATTGACGCAGCGGGCATTGGAGCGAGCCAAGATTGAGGCCGCACAATTCCCCGGCACCACCCCTCCCGAAGTCACCGTCACTGGCCACTCTCTTGGCGGCGCCCTGGCCCAGATCACCGCCCATCACCTGCACCTTCGCGGCGAGACCTTCAACGCCTACGGCGTGGCCAGCCTGGGCATGGGCATCCAGCCAGGCGGCCAAGCGGTCCTGAACCACGTCATGGCCGCAGACGCCGTCAGCGCGGCCAGCCAGCACTTCGGCCAGGTGCGCATCTACGCCAGCGAGAAGGAAGTGCGTGCGCTGAGCGCCCCGCTCGTGGGCTACAGCAACGACGATCGCAACCTCGCCAACCCGCGAGCCCCGATGGGGGCGGCCAGGCGCACGCTGGATTCGCACGGCATCGGCAACTTCCTGAACGAAGACGAGGACCACAAGCCACTGCGCTCGATTCTTGACGACCCGCAGGCGCAGCAACGTGCCCGGGAATACGCGCCGATGTTCGAGAAGTACCGCAGCGACGTGAAGCTGATGCGCTCGGGCCTGTCCATTGCCGGTGACGGGCTTGCCATGGCGGGCAATGCCGCGGTCCTGGCGAATCCGTTGCTTCGCCCGCTGCGCGATGCGTTCAAGGAGGCAATTGGCCAGCCATCACATGGCGATCCACAGCGCGCACCGCCCGCACCGCCCGCACTGGCGCCGCAAATCGTGCCGTCCTCCCCGCCGCCCGAGCCGGCGCAAACGCAGCGAGCCCCTGCCACCGAGCCGCATGCCCAGGTCACGCGCGATTTGCAGCAGCAGCTGAACACCCTGGGCATCACCGACATGAACCAGCAGGCGTTGCAGATCACTGGCGT
>JAFECZ010000251.1 GCA_018241905.1 Pseudomonadota bacterium | reverse complement strand
CGGGCGTAGCGGATGCGCCAGCTCACCTGGCCGCGCGCCGTGAACTTGATGGCATTGCCCAGCAGGTTGATCAGGATCTGGCGCACGCGTTTCTCGTCGGCGCGCACCACCTCGGGCAACTGGCCGGCGGGCTCGTAGCGAAACGCCAGGCCCTTTTCCGAAGCGTGCAGCTCGAACATGTCGGCCAGTTCCTGCATCGCATCGGCAAAGCGCATGGGCCGTGCGTTCAGGCTGAGCTTGCCGGCCTCGATGTGGGCAATGTCCAGCGTGCCCTCGATGAGCGAGAGAAGGTGCTCGCCGCCGCGCTTGATCACCGCCACGGCCTGGCGCCGGTGCGGCGGAACGGCCGCGTCCTCGCCCATGAGCTGCGCATAGCCCAGGATGCTGTTGAGCGGCGTGCGCAGTTCGTGGCTGATGGCACTGATGTAGCGGCTCTTGGCCTGGTTGGCGGCATCGGCGCTCTGCTTGGCGGCCTGCAGGGCGCGGTCGGTCTCGCGATGCAGCTCGATCTCGCGCATGAGCAGGTGGGTCTGCCGGTTGGATTCTTCCTGCGCCACCTTGCGGCTCTGGTGGGCCAGCACCAGCCACCAGGCCACGATGCCGGCGATGACCAGCAGCGCCATGTAGGCCTTGAGGAAGGCGGACTTCAACGCCGCCTGCACGCCCTCGGCCGCACTGGCGTCGGCCAGCGCGCGCAGCTCCTGCTGGTAGAGCACGCCGAACACTGCTGCAAGCAGCGGCACGATCACCAGGGCCAGCAGCACGAAGTGGCCCAGGCCCGTGTCCAGGTAGCGCCAGCTGCGCCTGGGCAATACCCAGCGCAGCACGGCCGACCACTGCGAAGCCAGGCTTGCGTGCGGCTTGCACAGGTCGCCGCAGCGCGCGTCGAGCGTGCAGCACAGCGAGCAGATCGGCCCCTGGTAGGCCGGGCAGTGGGCCATGTCGGGCCCTTCATATTCGCGGTCGCAGATCACGCATCTGGCCCCCAGGCTTTTCACCCGCCCGGCTTGTGCGGCACCGCCCCGCGGCGCGGCCTGCCCGCCTCGGGGCGGCCCGGCGGCAGGCGGCTCGCACGGCCCCGGTACCGCCGAGTCACGGGCCAGGTAGTACTTGCCGCGCGTGGCCCACGCAATGAGCGGTGCGGCAACAAAGGCCGTGCCCAGCGCGATGAGCGCCGAGAACGCCTGCGCCAGCGGCCCGAACACACCCAGGTACGCCGTGATCGACAGCGCCGAGGCCAGCGCCATCGCGCCTACGCCCACCGGGTTGATGTCCCACAGGTGCGCCCGCTTGAACTCCACGCCCGGCGGCGACAGCCCCAGCGGCTTGTTGACGACCAGGTCGGCCACCACCGCCATCATCCACGCGATGGCGATGTTGGCGTACAGGCCCAGCACGTCGCCCAGCGCCTCGAACACGTTCATCTCCATCAGCATGAAGGCAATGAGCGTGTTGAACACCACCCACACCACACGCCCCGGGTGGCTGTGCGTGACGCGCGAGAAGAAGTTGCTCCACGCCAGGCTGCCGGCATAGGCGTTGGTGACGTTGATCTTGAGCTGCGAGATCACCACGAACAGCGCGGTGGCCCACACCGCCCACGCAAAGTTGGGAAAGACGTACTCGTAGGCGGCCAGGTACATCTGGTTGGGGTCCACCGCGCGCTCGGCCGGCACCATGTGCGAGATGGCCAGGTACGCCAGCAGCGCGCCGCCCAGCATCTTGGCCACGCCCAGCACCACCCAGCCCGGCCCGCCGGCCAGCACGGCCAGCCACCACCGGCCGCGGTTTGCCTGGGTGCGCGCCGGCATGAAGCGCAGGTAGTCGGCCTGCTCGCCCATCTGCGTGATCAGCGCAATGCCCACCGTGAGCGCGGCACCAAAAAGGGGAAGCTGAAAATCGGGCGATGCGCTCCTCGCCCCGTTGTAGTGCGCAATGCCCGCGAACGCACCAGGATCGCGCACCAGCACGAAAGCGAATGGCACCACCAGCATCAACAGCCAGACGGGCTGCGTCCACAGTTGCAGCCGGCTGATGGCCGAGACGCCGTGCGTCACCAGCGGAATCACGACCAGAGCGCACACCAGGTAGCCCCAGGCGGGGGGAACGCCCAGCGCCAGCTCCAGCGCGTAGGCCATCACCGCGGCTTCCAGCGCGAAGAAGATGAAGGTGAAGGACGCGTAGATGAGGGAGGTGATGGTCGAGCCGATGTAGCCGAAGCCCGCGCCGCGGCTGAGCAGGTCCATGTCCACGCCGTAGCGCGCCGCATACACGCTGATCGGCAGGCCGGCCAGGAAGATGATGAGCCCCGTGCACACGATGGCCCAGAAGGCGTTGGCGAATCCGTACTGCACCAGCAGCGTGGCGCCCACCGCCTCCAGGATCAGGAAGGAGGCCGCGCCGAAGGCCGTGTTGGCCACCCGGAACGCCGACCACTTGCGAAAGCGCTGCGGCGTATAGCGCAGGGCGTAGTCCTCCAGGGTCTCGCTGGCCACCCAGCTGTTGTAGTCGCGCCGGATCTTGACGATGCGCTGCGGCGCCTCGGCGGCTTGCGGGGCGGGGCTTGCGGCGACGGGTGAAGGCGGCGGACTCACGCCTTGTCCGGTGCAACAGTCGTGCCGGGACTCACGCAAGGCACGATCGTTGCAAGCCCCGGGGCAGTCGACAAGGTCCTGCCCCATGGAACTCACGCCCCGAGAAAAAGACAAGCTCCTGATCTTCACCGCCGCCCTGCTGGCCGAACGCCGCCGGGCACGCGGCCTCAAGCTCAACTACCCCGAAGCCGTCGCCACCATTTCCGCCGCCGTGATGGAAGGCGCGCGCGACGGCAAGAGCGTGGCCCAGCTGATGAGCGAAGGCCGCGCCGTGCTCACCCGCGCCGACGTGATGGAAGGCGTGGCCGAGATGATTCCCGACATCCAGGTGGAAGCCACCTTCCCCGACGGCACCAAGCTGGTCACCGTGCACCAGCCCATCGTCTGAACAACCAGCAACAAGGAACAAGCCTCATGCGACATGCCGCGATCAAGACCCTGGCCCTGGCCGGCCTGACCCTGACATTGCCCTTGGCCGCGCTGGCCCACACCGGCGCCAGTGCCGGTGCGCATCACCACGGCCTGGCCGCCGGCTTCATGCATCCCCTGACTGGCGCGGACCACCTGGCCGCCATGGTCGCGGTGGGCCTGTGGAGCGCGCTGGCCGCGCGCCGCGCCTGGCCCGACCTGCTGTGGGCGCCGCTGGCGTTTGCCGGCATGCTGCTGGCGGGCGCGCTCATGGGCCTGGCCGGCCTGCAGTTGCCGGCGGTGGAGCCCATGATCGCGGCCTCGCTGCTGGTGCTTGGGCTGCTGGTGGCCACGCGCGCGCATCTGCCGGCGGGCGTGGCGGTCTCGGTGGTGGGGCTGTTCGCCCTCTTCCACGGGGTGGCCCACGGCCAGGAACTCGCAGGCGAACACGACGCGGCGCTCACCCTGGCCGGCATGGTCGGCGCCACCCTGCTGCTGCACGCCACGGGCATCGTCACCGGCTGGGCGCTGCGCCATGCCAATGCATGGCTGCCGCGCATCGCGGGCGCCGGCGTCCTGGCGCTGGGTGCAACGCTGCTGGCGCAGGCGGTCTGAGCGGCGCGGTCATCCTCATGATTCCTGGCGAACTCATCACCGACGCCGGCGAGCACGTGCTCAACCGCGGCCGCCGCACCGTCACCCTGGTCGTGCAGAACACGGCCGACCGGCCGATCCAGGTCGGCTCGCACTACCACTTCGCCGAAACCAACGGCGCCCTCGGCTTCGACCGCGAGGCGGCGCATGGCATGCGGCTGAACATTGCCTCGGGCACGGCCGTGCGCTTCGAGCCCGGCCAGCAGCGCACGGTGGAGCTGTGCGACTTCGGCGGCGAACGCATGGTCTACGGCTTTCGCGGCCTCGTCCAAGGAAAACTCTAGAAATATGAATCCCCACGCTCATCACTTCGTGTATCGCTGCCCCCCGAGGGGGTGCTCAGCGCCCTTCGGGCGGCCGGGCGGGCGCTGACATGGCCACCATCGCAAGACGCGCCTACGCCGAGATCTTCGGCCCCACCGTGGGCGACCGCCTGCGCCTGGCCGACACCGACCTGGTGATCGAGGTCGAGGAGGACTACACCCTGCGCGCCGGCGGCTACGGCGAGGAAGTGAAGTTCGGCGGCGGCAAGACCATCCGCGACGGCATGGCGCAGGGCCAGCGCACGCGTGCCCAGGGCACAGTCGATACGGTGATGACCAACGCCCTCATCCTGGACCACTGGGGCATCGTCAAGGCCGACATCGGCCTGAGGGGCGGCCGAATCGTCGCCATCGGCAAGGCCGGCAACCCCGACGTGCAGCCGGGCGTGGACATCGTCATCGGCCCGGGCACCGAGGTCATCAGCTGCGAGGGCAATATCGTCACGGCGGGCGGCATCGACAGCCACATCCACTTCATCTGCCCGCAGCAGATCGAGGAAGCGCTGGCTTCCGGCGTAACGACCATGCTGGGCGGCGGCACCGGTCCGGCCACCGGCACCTTCGCCACCACCTGCACGCCCGGCCCCTGGCACATCGAGCGCATGCTGCAGGCGGCCGACGCCTTTGCGATGAACCTGGGCTTCCTGGGCAAGGGCAACGCCAGCAGGCCCGAGGCGCTGCACGAGCAGATCGATGCCGGCGTCATCGGCCTGAAGCTGCACGAGGACTGGGGCACCACGCCCGCGGCCATCAGCAACTGCCTGGACGTGGCCGACGCCACCGACACCCAGGTGGCGATCCATTCCGACACGCTCAACGAATCGGGCTTCGTGGAGAACACGATCGCGGCCGTGGGCGGGCGCGGCATCTGCGCCTTTCACACCGAGGGTGCGGGCGGCGGCCATGCGCCGGACATTCTTCGCGTGGTGGGCGAGGCGAACTTCCTGCCATCTTCCACCAACCCCACCATGCCCTACACGGTGAATACGCTGGACGAGCACGTGGACATGCTCATGGTGTGCCACCACCTCGACGCCGGCATTGCCGAGGACCTGGCCTTTGCCGAGAGCCGCATCCGCAAGGAGACCATCGCGGCCGAGGACATCCTGCACGACATGGGCGCCATCAGCATGATGAGCAGCGACAGCCAGGCCATGGGCCGCGTCGGCGAAATCATCATCCGCACCTGGCAGACCGCGCACAAGATGAAGCTGCAGCGCGGCAAGCTGCCCCAGGACAGCGAGCGCAACGACAACTTCCGCGCCAAACGCTACGTGGCCAAGTACACCATCAACCCGGCCATTGCCCACGGCATCGGCCACGAGGTGGGCAGCATCGAGGCGGGCAAGTGGGCCGACCTGGTCGTGTGGAAGCCGGCCTTCTTCGGCGTGAAGCCCTTCGCCATCATCAAGGGCGGCAGCATTGCGATGGCGGCCATGGGCGACCCCAATGCTTCCATTCCCACGCCGCAGCCGGTGCACTACCGGCCCATGTTCGGCGCCTTCGGCGGCTCGATTGCAAAGGGCTCGCTCACCTTCGTCTCGCAGGCGGGGCTGGCGGCGGGCATCGGCGAACGGTACGGGTTGCAAAAGACGCTCTCGGCAGTGCGGGGCGTCCGCGGCGTGCGCAAGAAGGACATGGTGCACAACGGCCTGGCGCCCAGGATGGAGATCGACGCGCAGACCTATGCGGTGCGGGCCGATGGGCAGTTGCTGACCTGCGAGCCGGCGACGCTGCTGCCGATGGCGCAGCGGTATTTCCTGTTTTGAGCCCGCGAACGGCGTGCGCAGGCTCAGTTTCTCGCATCTATCTCGGGTGAGCGTGCTCGCGGATCCAGGCAGCAAAACCCGGCTCGTCGATTTCGCTGGCCGCGACGCTGAACATCGCCAAGGTTGCTTCGGCTTGCGTGGCCACGAGCCTGTGGCCGTTCAAGGCCAGGAAAAGGCCAAGTGCGAGAAACCCAGTCCGCTCATTGCCGTCGACAAAGGGATGGTTCTTGGTGATTCCGACAGCGTAGGCTGCTGCCAGATCGGCCAGATCGGCCAGATCGGGTTCGCCATACGCGAGGAGATGAAGCGGCCTGGCAAGTGCAGATTTCAACAATGCCTCATCTCGAACACCAGGCGCGCCGCCGTGCTCGGCAAGACTTTCATCGTGCAGGAGCATCAGCGCACGCTGGTCGAGCCAGCGCCAGGCGTTCATTTGGCCAACTGATGGAAAGTGTCGCGATACTCGCGCATGAATTCGCGGCCGAGCTTGAGTTGCTCCTCGAGCGCTGGGTCGTAGGGCGACAGGTTGTAGCCGCCGTTGGCCGCCTCAGAAACGAACAGTGTGTCGCCCTTCTCGACCTTCAGGCGCGCCAGCATTTCCTTAGGAAGGATGACGCCGTAGGAGTTGCCGATTTGCGTTACCTTGAGAACCGACATTTGAAGCCCCTGAAGTTATAACTGTTGTTATTATTGCGGCGTCACCCGATTCGATCAAGTCCATGCTCACCGCCAACAAACTCATGCCGCAGGGCCAAGGCCTTGCGTCCGTGCTCATCAAGCGCGCCGCCACCATCGAACTGGATTGGGACGTGCGCCAGAAGAGCCGCTTCGACGCTACCGACTCGCAGGGCCGCGCCATCGGCGTCTTCCTGCCGCGCGGCACCGCCGTGCGCGGGGGCGACGTGCTGGTGGCGGAAGACGGCTCGCTCATCCGTGTCATCGCTGCGCCGCAGCCCGTGCTGCGCATCACCCACTGCAGCGCCCACGGCACGCCCTTCGACCTGACGCGCGCGGCCTATCACCTGGGCAACCGGCACGTGCCGATCGAACTCAAGCCCGATCACCTGAAGATCGAGCCCGACCATGTGCTGGCCGACATGCTGCGCGCCATGCACCTGATCGTGGTGCAGGTGGATGAAGCCTTCGAGCCCGAGGGCGGCGCCTACGGGTCGCATGGGCACTCGCATGGCGCAGACCACCATGGTCACGACCATTCGCCTTCGGGTGGCACCAAGTCCAAACCGCTGGTGCTCGCGCCCGAACTGCTCGATGCACACGACGACCACCAAGCCCATTCGCACGGCCACGACGATCACGGCCACCACCACTCGCACGGCGGCCACTCCCACTGATGCACGGCAAGGAAGAAGCCAGCGCGTCCAGCCTGCTCCAGCTCATCTGGCTGGCTTCTCCTGCGTTGCCGGTGGGCGGCTTCTCCTACTCGGAGGGACTCGAGGCGGCGGTGGAGCTTGCAGGTGTCGGCACGGAACAGGCGGCTGCCCAATGGCTGGCCGATCAGCTGCACCTGAGCCTGGCGCGCGGCGACCTCGCCGTGGTGGCGCAGGCCATTTCCGCCTGGAGCACCGGCGACAGCGAACGCATCGCCCGGCTCAACGCCTGGGTCCTGCAGACCCGCGAGAGCGCGGAGTTTGTTCTGCAGACCGAGCAGATGGGCCACTCCTTCGTCGAATGGCTCAAGCTGCATCACGCCGACGCGGCCGGCATCTTCGGCGGCAACAGCCCGGTGAGCTACCCCATCGCCTTTGCCTTTGCAGCCCAGCGCGCC
>JAFECZ010000250.1 GCA_018241905.1 Pseudomonadota bacterium | reverse complement strand
CCGCAAGCTAGATGACGAAGCTTGTGTGTGTCCTTCGGCACACACAAGCGGGCCGACTCCGCTGCGCTGCTCGGCGCCCGAGAGGGCACAGCGGCACACAGCCGCACACAGGCCTTGGCCCTGGACACGGCGGTGGTGATTCGGGGATTCAGCCCTTGTCCGACTTCCCAGCCGCATTGGCCAGCTTGCTGAGCATCCGGTCCACCATCCAGGGCTGGCGCCCATCGTCCTCCGCCTTCTCCTTGCGGCGGATCGCATTGCGCAGCACGATCGAGCCGACATAGCGCATGGGTTCGGGCGGAAACTGCCCCAGCGGGCCGTGCGTGAGCGGGCTGCGCGTCCAGGCGTTGTCGGCATCCAGCACGAGCGACGACAGGATCTGCCCGCCCATGTAGGTGGGCCCGACGCCGTTGCCCGAGTAGCCGAAGCCGTAGTAGATGTGCGGGTGCCCTTCGAAGCGACCGAAGAACGGAAAGCCCGTCGCCGAGCGGTCCGACGGGCCGTTCCAGCTGGCCGTGATCGGCGTGTTGGCCAAGGCAGGGAAGAACTCGCGCAAAGCCTGCGTCAGCTGCTGCTCGTACGGCGAGCGCTGGTCGAACACCGGCGCAATGCGGCCGCGCCACGCAAAGGTGTTGCCGCCCTTGCCCAGCATCAGCCGGCCGTCGGCCGTGCTGCGGTAGTAGTAGACGAAGGTGCGCGAGTCGAGCACCGACACGCCATCGACCAGGCCGCTGCCGCGCAGCAGCTCGGGGCAGCGCTCGGTGATCACCATGTCGCTGGAGACGATGGCAATCGTGCGCTCGAACTGCTTCGGAAATGCGCTGGCCATCCATGCGTTCAACGCGAGCACCAGCTTGCCGGCCCGCACGCTGCCCGCGGGGGTACGCACCACCGCCGGCGGACCGGCGGCGAAATCGATCATCGGCGTGCGCTCGTGGATGCGGATGCCCATCTCCAGCGCCACGCGGCGCAGGCTGCGCACCAGCTTGCCCGGATGCACCGTGGCCGCATAGGGCGAGAACACGCCCGCCAGGTTACGCGCCGAGCCCGAGCGGCGCGCCACTTCGTCGGGCGGCAGGTCGCGGTACGAATGGATGCCGCGCTCTTCCAGTGCCCGCATCACCGGCGCCATGGTGCCGATCTGCGCCTGCGAGGTAGCGGTGTAGAGCGTGCCGTCCATGCGCAGCTCGGCGTCGATGCCGTGGGCCTTGCAGAACTCGGCAATGTGGCCCACCGCGGCCTCCGATGCCTTGACCAGGCGCACCGCTTCGGCCTCGCCGAACAGGCGCTCCAGGGTGAAGTACTTGGCCGACCAGGTCAGCAGGCAGCCGCCGTTGCGGCCGCTCGCGCCTGCGCCGCACAGGTCGCTCTCCAGAATGACGATGTCCAGGTGCGGCGCCTGCTGCTTGGCCTGGATGGCGGTCCACAGGCCGGTGAAGCCGCCGCCGACGATGCACACGTCGGCTTGCGTCTCGCCCTGCAAGGCGGGTGCGAGCTCGCACCCGCCGAACAGGGCCTGCTCGATCCAGAAGGGGCGCATCTGGCTCACGCGGCCTGCCGCGCCGTGGGCCGGTGCTCGGCGGCGGCGCGCTCCAGGTGACGAACGAAGTGGGCGAGGCCGGGCACTTCCAGGTCGGCCGACTTCGCGCCATCGTCCCAGCGGCGCAGCCGCACGGCGTCCATCGCGAAGGGAAGGGCCTCGAAGGCTGCGGCCTGCGCGGCATCGAACACGCCGCCTTGCAGCTTCAGGCTGCGCTGCGAGTCCGCCGAGAGGCTGTCGTGATAGGCCGGTTCGCGCGCGCACAGAAAGCGCTTGGCGTCCACGTGCAGGCGAATCGGCTCCAGCGTGGCCGGGCCGAACAGGCTGCGCAGGAAGGGCAGGCAGCGGTACTGGTGCACGTCGTCCAGCCCCTTCATCGAAGGCGTGTCGCCGAAATCGTGCAGCAGGTGGCCGATGTCGTGCAGCAGCGCCGCGCTGATGAGGGCGCTGCCGGCGCCTTCCTGTTCGGCCTGGTGGGCCGACTGCAGTGCGTGCTCCAGTTGCGTGACGGGCTCGCCGTCGTACTGTTCGTGGCCCTTGGCCTCGAACAGGGTGACGATGTCTTCAAGCGTGAGGCTCATGGACTTTGCCGGTTACCAGGGCAGCGAGTAGGTCTTGGTGTTGCAGAAGCTCTTCATGGCCTCCAGCACGCCTTCCTTGTAGCCCAGGCCAGAATCCTTGATGCCGCCGAAGGGCGTGAGCTCCAGGCGGTAGCCCGGCACTTCGCGCACGTTGACGCTGCCCACGTTGAGCTCGCTGATGAAGCGCGTGATGTAGTCCAGCCGGTTGGTGCACACCGAGGACGACAGCCCGAAGGCCGTGCCGTTGGAGATGCGGATGGCTTCCTCGATGTCCTTGAAGCGGATGACGGGCGACACCGGGCCGAAGGTCTCGTGCTTGACCACCCGCATCTCGGGGCTCACGCGGTCGAGCACCGTGGGCGCGTACAGCGCGCCCTTGCGCACGTTGCCGTGCAGCAGCCTGGCGCCGGCGGCGATGGCCTCGTTGACCACGCCCTCGAAGTGGCGCGCGGCTTCTTCGTCGATGACGGTGCCCACGTCGGTGGACGGGTCCATCGGGTCGCCGTGCTTGATGCTCAGCGTCTTTTGCACCAGCAGGTCCACAAAGCGGTCGGCCACCGACTCGTGCACCAGCATGCGCTTGATGGCGGTGCAGCGCTGGCCGGAATTCTTGTACGAGCCGCTGGCCGCCAGCGTGGCGGCTTCCTCGATGTCGGCGTCTTCCATGACGATGATCGGGTCGTTGCCGCCCAGCTCCAGGATCTGGCGCTTGTACACCGCCTTGGAGGCGATGTATTTGCCAATGGGTACGCCGCCGGTGAAGGTGACCAGGTCCACGTCGGGGTTGGTCAGCATCTCGTCGGCAATCTCGCGCGGGTCGCCCGTAATGACCGAGAGCATGGGCGGCGGCAGCCCCGCTTCGTACAGGATGTCGGCCAGCACGAAGGCCGACAGCGGCGTCTTCTCGCTGGGCTTGAGCACCATGCGGTTGTTGGTGGCCACGGCCGGCGCCACCTTGTGGATCACCTGGTTGAGCGGGTGGTTGAAGGGCGTGATGGCGGTGATGACGCCCTGCAGCGGCTCGCGCAGGGTGTAGACCTTGCGGCTCTTGCCGTGGTGCGTGAGGTCGCACGAGAACACCTGCCCGTCGTCCACCAGCGCCTGGTTGGCGGCGAACAGCAGCACATCGGATGCGCGGCCCACCTCGTACAGCGAATCCTTGCGCGACAGGCCCGACTCGTAGGTGATGACGCGCGAGATCTCGTCCAGCCGCGAGGCGATGATTTCGCCGGCGCGCATCAGGATCTTGTAGCGCTCGTAGCGTGTGAGCTTGCTCTTGTAGGCGCGGGCCACGCTGTAGGCCCGGCGCACATCTTCCAGCGTGGCCTTGGGCACGGTGGCGATCACTTCGCCGGTGTAGGGGTAGGTGACTTCGATCACCTGGTCGCGGTACACACGCTCGCCGGCAATGCGCAGGGCTTCCTTGTGCACGGTGCCGGGCTTCAGGATCAGTTCGGACATCGGTTGCTTCTCCATGGAGTCGGGATGGTTCAGGCGGCCACGGGCACCAGGGCATGGTTGAGGGCCAGGTCCAGCGCATCGAAGTTGCGCAGGCGCCGCCCCGGGGCAATGCCCTCCACCGGGCGGTTGCAGATCAGCGGCACGCGCTGCTCCGACACGCCGCCGTGCGAGCGCAGCGGCGCATCCAGGCCCGACAGGTCGTGGCGGCTGGCGGCAGTGCCCACCACCGTGTTCTTCTCGCTCACCACCACGATGTCGCCGATGCGGTCGGGCGGCAGCTCGAAGCGCTGCGCGGCCTCCTGGCGCGACAGCACCAGCTCCATGCCGGGCACGCTCTTGAGCCGCTCGATCCAGGTTGCCGCGCTGGCGTCGTCGGGTGCGTAGATGGTGGCGAAGGAGCCCAAGGCGCCGTGGTGCACCACGTAGGGGTCGGTGATGGGCAGGATGACGCGTGCCTTGCCCGCGCCGTACCAGCCGTCGAGCAGGTCCTGCAGGTAGATGACCTGCGGCGCGCCGCTGTCGTCATGCTTGTCGTTCATGCCGTGGTCGGCGGTGAGGACGATGGTGGCGCCCAGCTCGTCGAGCTGCGCCAGGTAGCCGTCCATCATGGCGTAGAAGGCGTTGGCCTGGGCGCTGCCGGGGGCGGCCTTGTGCTGCACGTAGTCGGTGGTCGACAGGTACATCAGGTCGGGGCGGCGGGTTTCCATCAGCTTCACGCCGGCGGCGAACACGAATTCCGACAGCTCCGCGCTGTAAACGTCGGGCACGGGCATGCCCACCAGGCCGAGCACATCGTCGATGCCGTTCTCGGCCATGCTGACCTGGTCGGACTTTTCCGAGGAGAAGCAGATGCCCTTCATCTTGTGGCCCAGCAGCTTGCGCAGCTTGTCCTTGGCGGTCACCACGGCCAGCTTGGCGCCCGCATCGGAAAACGCGGCCAGCACGGTGCCGGTGCGCAGGTAGCGCGGGTCGTTCATCATCACTTCCTCGCCGCGCTCGCGGTCGTAGAAGTAGTTGCCGCAGATGCCGTGCACCGAGGGCGGCACGCCCGTCACGATGGACAGGTTGTTCGGGTTGGTGAACGAGGGCACCACGCAGTCGGCCAGCAGGTCGGCGCCTTCGGCGCGCATGCGCTTCAGATATGGGGCAACGCCGGCGGCAATGGCGGCATCCAGGTAGGCGGGTTCGCAGCCGTCTACGCAGACCACCACCACGGGCGCGTCCATCCAGCGGTAGCTGCGGGCATTGACTTCCAGGGTCTTCGCGGTCATTGGGTCTTTCCTTCGGTAGTGGAGTCCAGGGGAGATGCGGGCGCTTCGGAGTCGGAGCGGCCGTAGGCCTTGTGCATGCGGGCGCGGCTGCCGGCGACGTGCCGGCGCAATGCGCGGCCGGCCGTCTCGGGGTCGCCGCTGGCAATGGCGTCGACGATGGCGCCATGCTCGCCGGCCGAGACTTCGAGGCCGCCGCCGCTGTCGAGCGCGCGCATGCGAAACAGGTGAAGCTCCTTCACGAGCTTCTTGTAGGTGTCGGTGAGCTTGCGGCTGCCCGCGGTGTCCAGCAGGGTGTCGTGGAACTGCAGGTTCAGCTGCGCGTACTGCTCCAGGTCCTTGGCCTGGGCGGCGCCGCGCATGGCCTCGACCATGGCGCGCAGGCGGGCGACGGCGTCCGGGCCCATGGCCGCGGCCACGCGCCGGCCGATGATTTCTTCCAGCGCCTCGCGCAGCTCGTAGATCTCGTCGGCTTCTTCGAAAGAGATCTCGCGCACGTACACGCCGCGGTTCTTGGCGTTGCGCACCAGGCCGGCTTCTTCCAGGGCGCGCAGCGCCTCGCGGATGGGGCCGCGGCTGGTGTTGTAGCGGGTGGCCAGCTCGCTCTCGTTGATGCGGCTGCCCACCGGCAGCTCGCCGGTCATGATGAGCCGCTCGATTTCCTCCTGCATGACCATGGGCAGCGAACTGGACCGCAGGAACGCGAGACCGGAGGAGGGCGTGGTGTTGCTCATGGGGTGGATTTTTTCAGGGGAATTGCTAACTGTCAACAGTTGACAGTCTTCATTCGACGATCTACATTTTTCGTCCAGAGGCGCAATTTCCACCATGCCTCGTAGAGCATCCCCCACCCATGTGACAGACAAGTACAAGGAGCAATTCGAATGACGACTCCCTCCCGTGCCACCCGTTTCGGGCTCGGCCTTTGTCTTGCGGCTCTCAGCCTGGCCAGCGCCAGCGCCTTCGCGCAGAAGACCACGCTGCAGGTCTACACGGCGCTCGAGAACGACGCCATGAAGGTCTACAAGGACGCCTTCGAGAAGGCCAACCCGGACATCGAGGTGCGATGGGTGCGTGATTCCACGGGCATCATCACGGCCAAGCTCCTGGCCGAAAAAGCCAACCCGCAGGCCGACGTGGTGGCCGGGCTGGCCGCCAGCAGCCTGGCCCTGCTCGACCAGGAGGGCATGCTCCAGCCCTACGAGCCCAAGAGCTTCAAGGAGCTCACGCCCGCCTATTCCGACAGCAAGCGTCCGCCGGCCTGGGTGGGCATGGACGTGTGGGCTGCCACCATCTGCTTCAACACGGTCGAGGCGCAAAAGCGCGGCATTCCCAAGCCCGAGAGCTGGAAGGACCTGACCAAGCCGATCTACAAGGGCACCATCTCGATGCCGCACCCGGCCTCCAGCGGCACCGGCTACCTCGACGTCTCGGCCTGGCTGCAGATGTGGGGCGAGACCGAGGGCTGGAAGTACATGGATGCGCTGCACGAGAACGTCGCGCAATACGTGCACTCGGGCTCCAAGCCTTGCAAGCAGGCCGGCACGGGTGAGTTCCCCATCGGCATCTCCTTCGAGTTCCGCGCGCACCAGGTGAAGAAGTCGGGGGCGCCGGTCGAACTGGTGTTCCCGAAGGAAGGCCTGGGCTGGGACATCGAGGCGACGGCCATCATGAAGACCACCAAGAAGATGGAGGCCGCCAAGCGCCTGGCCGACTGGATGTCGAGCAAGGAAGCCGGCCAGATCGACGCCACCTGGTGGGCGGTGGTGGCGTATCCCGGCGTTGCCAAGAAGCTGGACGGCATTCCGGAGAACTACGAAAAGATGCTCATCAAGAACGACCTGAACTGGGCCGCCAAGAACCGCGAGCGCATCCTGGCCGAGTGGGGCAAGCGCTACGACGGCAAGTCGGAAGCCAAGCCCTGACCCCGGCGCGCACCCCGCGCCCGGCCTGAGCACCATTCGCGCCTGGCCGCGGCCCCCAGGGGCCGCGCCGGCGCCAGTCAGTCATCGAAGAGAGCCAATCATGGAACCGAACGTTGCCGAGCCATCTTCCAGGACCACGCCCGCCGGCGCGCCCGCGGCGCTGGAGATCGTCGGGGTTCGCAAGGACTTCGAATCCTTCAGCGCGCTGCGCGACGTGCACCTGCGCGTCAACCCCGGCGAGATGCTGTGCTTCCTGGGCCCGTCGGGCTGCGGCAAGACCACGCTGCTGCGCATCATCGCCGGGCTGGAGACGCAGACGGCGGGGCGCATCATGCAAAACGGCAAGGATGTCTCCTGGCTGCCGCCCAACCAGCGCGACTACGGGATCGTGTTCCAGTCCTACGCGCTGTTCCCGAACCTGACCATTGCCGACAACGTGGGCTACGGGCTGGTCAACAGCCGCGCGCGGCGCGCCGACATCAAGGCGCGGGTCGACGAGTTGCTGCGCCTGGTGGGGCTGCCCAGTTCGGGCGGCAAGTACCCCAGCCAGCTCTCGGGCGGGCAGCAGCAGCGCGTGGCCCTGGCCCGCGCGCTGGCCACGCGGCCGGGCCTGCTGCTCCTCGACGAGCCGCTGTCCGCACTCGACGCGCTGGAGCGCATCCGCCTGCGCGGCGAGATCCGGCGGCTGCAGAAGCAGGTGGGCATCACCACCATCATGGTCACGCACGACCAGGAAGAGGCGCTTTCCATGGCCGACCGCATCGTGGTGATGAACCACGGCGTGATCGAGCAGGTGGGCACGCC
>JAFECZ010000024.1 GCA_018241905.1 Pseudomonadota bacterium | reverse complement strand
TGAGCCCCGCGCCCGGCGCGCTGGACTGCATCGTCTCGTCCGAACTGCTGGAGACCACGCGCCAGGTCGCGGCCGGCATGAGCTCGCCCGAGCGCACGCTCGTCATCTCGTCGTCGGCGCGCAGCCTCACCACCGCCGAGCGCATGGTGCCCGGCGACGGCCGCGCCGACGCGCAGCGCCTGCTGGACGCGGTGCGCAGCTTCAGCCGCGAGCACCAGGTGTTCGACATGGGCGCCATGGCCCGCGAGTGCGGCACGGTGGTCAGCGCGGTGATGCTCGGCGCGCTGGCCGGCAGCGGCGTTCTTCCTTTTTCGCGCGAGCATTTCGAGGCGGCGATTCGCGGCCATGAAGACCCGGCCAAGCCCAGCCGCATGACGCAGGCCAGCCTGCGCGGCTTTGCGCGGGCCTTCGACGCCATGCGCCAGCCGCGCGAGCATGCAATGCGCGTGGCGCAGATGCTCGAAGGCGACGACGGCGCACTGCCCGCGTCCGCACCCGCCTTGCCCGAAGCCGTTCGCGCCCACTTTCCTGCGGCCGTGCACGACATGCTCGCGCTGGGCCATGCGCGCATGGTCGACTACCAGGACAACGACTACGCCGCGTTGTACCTGCGCCGCCTTCAACAGGTGCTGCAGGCCGAGCGCGATGCCGATCCGGCCGGCGCCCACGGCTTTGCGGTCACGCGCGAGATGGCACGCTGGCTCGCACTGTGGATGGCGTTCGACGACATCGTGCGCGTGGCCGACCTGAAGAGCCGCGCCAGCCGCAGCCAGCGCGTGCGCCGCGAAGCCAGGGCCGGCGAACACGACCTGCTCAAGGTCTACGACCACTTCAAGCCGGGCGTGCCCGAGTTCGCGGCCTTGCTGCCCCCGGCATTCGCAGCGCGGCTGACCGGCTGGGACCAGCGGCGCCAGTCGCAAGGCAAGTCGCCCTGGGCCATGCCGCTGAAGGTGGGCAGCCATTCGGTGCTCGGCATGCTCTCGCTGCGGGTGCTCGCATCGCTGCGCAACCTGCGCAAGAGCGGCAGCCGCTTCGCGGAAGAACAGGCGCTGATCGAGCGCTGGCTCAAGGCCGTGCTGGCCGGCGCGGCGCAAGGCAGCTGGGAGCTGGCGCACGAAGTTGCACTGTGCGGGCGGCTCATCAAGGGCTACGGCAGCACCAACGAGCGCGGCAAGCGCAACCTGCTGCACGTCATCGACCACCTGGTGCCGGCAGAGCCGTCGCCCGAACGTTCGCCGCAGGAGCGGGCCCAGGCCGTTGCCGCCGCGCGCGAGGCCGCGTTGCAGGACGAAGGCGGCAAGGCGCTCGACGCCGCGCTGGTGCGCCACGGCGCGCCGCCGCGCCCGGTGGTGGCGCAGCCCATCCGCTGGATGAAACGGCCGCCCTCGCAACAACAGATGCAGAAGCCGCAGCAGCACGCAGCCTCAAGGTAAACGCGGATGCATGCGCGATACAGCTTATGAAAAATAACCAATCCTGAACGCTTCACCCAAGCAATAGCAGCGAATCACAAGGAGACAGAAGGCATGAGCAAAGAGCAGCACGACATTTCTTCCCCCCGCGCCATGCGCGCCGCACTGCTGGCGGTGGCGGCCACCGCGCTGGTAGCCGCAGGCGCCCCGGCCCGGGCGCAGGACAAGCCGGTCAACCTCAAGATGTCCAGCTGGGTGCCGGCGCAGCATCCGCTCAATCCGGCGCTGCAGGCCTGGGCCGACGACATCAAGAAGGCGTCGGGCGGCACCATCACCGCACAGCTCTTTCCCTCCGAGCAACTGGGCAAGGCCTTCGACCACTACGACATGGCGCGCGACGGCATTGCGGACGCGGCCTACATCAACCCCGGCTACCAGCCCGGGCGCTTTCCGATCATGGCGGGCGCGTCGCTTCCCTTCCTGTTCTCCAACGGCAAGAGCGGCTCGGCCGCCATCGACGCCTGGTACAAGCAGTACGCCGCCAAGGAGATGAAGGACGTGAAGGTGTGCTTTGCCTTCGTGCACGACCCCGGCACCTTCCACGCGCGCAAGAAGATCGTGCTGCCCGCCGACATCAACGGCATGAAGATCCGCCCGGCCACCAGCACCATCGGCCAGATGGTCACCACGCTGGGCGGCACCAACGTGCAGGCCTCGGCGCCGGCCGCGCGCGACGCGCTGGAAAAGGGCGTGGCCGACGCCATCACCTTCCCGTGGGGCTCGATCATCCTGTTCGGCATCGACAAGGTGGTCAAGTACCACATGGACGCGCCGCTGTACGTCACGCCCTTCGTGTGGGCGCTGAACCTGGACAAGTACAACAGCATGTCGGCCGCGCAGAAGAAGGTCATCGACGACCACTGCACCAGCGAGTGGGCCGAGAAGGTGGCAGGCCCCTGGGCCGACTACGAGGCGGCCGGCCGCGGCAAGATGGCGGCCGAGGCCGGGCACGAGGTCTACAAGCTCACGCCCGAGCAGCTGGATGCGTGGCGCAAGGCCGTGGCCCCGGTGGAAGCGCAGTGGGCCGACAGCGTGAAGAAGGCCGGGCAAGACCCCAAGGCCGTGCTCGACGGGCTGAAGGCATCGCTGGCCAAGTACAAGGCCGCCCTGTGAGCCAGCAGCCGGACGGCGCGCGCGAGTCCGTCACCGACCGCATCATCAACACCATCGAATGGCTGGCCGCCATTTCGGTGGGGCTGGTGGCGCTGAACATCTTCGTGTCGGTGGTGCTGCGCAAGTTCTTCAGCACCTCCATTCCCGACGCCTACGACTTCGGCCGCATGCTGCTGTCGATCCTCATCTTCTGGGGGATCGCGGCCACCAGCTACCGCGGCGGCCACATCACGGTGGACCTGGTGTGGAGCGCGGTGGGCCCCAAGGCCAAGCGCGCCATCGACGTGTTCGCCACGCTGATGCTGCTGGTGTTCGTGGTGATGCAGACAGCCATGCTGTTCGACAAGGTGCGCCTCACGCGCATCGACAACGTGCTGACCTACGACCTGAACCTGCCCACCTGGCCCTTCTATGCGGTGGCGTGGACGGGCGACTTCTGCGCGGTGATCCTCATCGCCGTGCGCACCTGGCGCCTGATCTTCGCGCCCGAGAAACTGCATGACCGCGGCTACGAGGAAGCCCGCACCGCCGAGGAAAACAACAATTGAGCACCGATCTCGTGGCCGCACTCGGCTTTGTGGCGCTGTTCGCGCTGATGCTTCTTCGCGTGCCGGTGGGCATGGCCATGGGCCTGGTGGGCGTGGTGGGCTACAGCTACGTGGTGGGCGTGTGGCCCGCGCTCAAGCTGGTGGGCCAGACCTCGCTGCGCACCGTGTCGGACTACACCTTCGGCGTGATTCCGATGTTCATGCTCATGGGATCGCTGGTCACCGTCTCGGGCGTGAGCCGCGAGCTGTTCAAGGCGGCCAACTCCCTGATCGGACACCTGCGCGGCGGGCTGGGCGTGGCCACGGTGCTGGCCTGCGGCGGCTTTGCAGCCATCAGCGGCTCGTCGGTGGCCACGGCCGCCACCTTCTCGAGCGTGGCCTATCCGGAGATGCGGCGCTTCAAGTACCCGCAGTCGTTCTCCACCGGCGTGATCGCCGCGGGCGGCACGCTGGGCGCCATGCTGCCGCCATCCACCGTGCTGGCGGTGTACGCCATCCTCACCGAGCAGGACATCGGCAAGCTGTTCATGGCGGGCATCGTGCCGGGCCTCCTGGCCATTGCGATGTACGTGATCACCATCGCGATCATCGTGCGCGTGCGTCCCGAGTGGCTTCCGCGCGGCGAACACCGCAGCTGGGCCGAACGCTCGGCCGACCTGAAGAACGTGTGGGCGCCGGTGCTGTTGTTCGTATTCGTGATCGGCGGCCTCTACGGCGGCTTCTTCACGCCCACCGAGGCCGGCGGCGTGGGCGCCAGCGGCGCCTTCTTGCTGGGCCTGGCACGCAAGCGACTGGACCGCGCCAAGATCCGCGAGGCGCTGCTGTCGGCCACGCGCACCGCGGCGGCCGTGTTCACGGTGCTCATCGGCGCGCTGCTGTTCGGCTACTTCCTCACCGTGACGCAGACGCCGCAGAAGATCACCGACTTTCTCGCGCACCTGGGCCTGGGTCGCTACGGCATCCTGCTGGTGCTGATGCTCATGTACCTGCTGCTGGGCTGCCTGATGGATGCGATGGCGATGATCATCCTCACCGTGCCCATCGTGTTCCCGGTGATCACGGCGCTGGGCTTCGACCCCATCTGGTTCGGCATCGTGATCGTGATGACGGTGGAGCTGGGGCTCATCCATCCGCCGGTGGGCATGAATGTCTTCGTCATCAAGAGCGTGGTGCATGACGTGAGCTTTGCCACCATCTTCCGCGGCGTGGCGCCCTTCATCGTGACCGACCTGCTGCGCCTGGCCATCATCATCGCCTTCCCGATCCTGGCGCTGTGGCTGCCTTCGCACATGTAGGCAAGGATCCAGGCAAGGATCCAGGCAAGGCAAAGACAATTCAGACATGAGCAACAGCAGCAGCAAGACAGTCATCTACACCGTGCGGGTCGAGTTCGGCGATTGCGACCCGGCCGGCATCGTGTGGTTTCCCAATTTCTTTCGCTGGATCGACGCGGCGTCGCGCCACTTCTTTGCCGAATGCGGCGTGCCGCGCTGGGAAGAGACGGCCAGGACCATCGGCGTGATCGGCACGCCCTTGGTCAACACGCAAAGCCGCTTTGTCGCCACCGCGAGTTACGGCGACACCTTGTCCATTGCCGTGCGCGTATCGGAGTGGCGAGAGAAGAGTTTCGTGCAGGCCTACACCGTCACGCGCGGCGACACGCTCATCCTCGAATGCGAGGAGGTGCGCATCTTCGGCGGCAAACGCGAGGATGGAAGTTTGCGCGCGCTACCGATCCCGCAAGACATCGCTCGTTTGTGTGGTAGGGAATCGGCCTGACGCACCTTGCCGGTGCGGCACGCCACCCAAAACTGTCCCCCGAGAACGGGGACAAGCTTGTGGAAAACTTGTAGGCCGAATTCCAAAAGCCTTGTCGGACAAGGCCTGCCGCCAGATTGCCTCCTTTGGAGGCACTGGAGCAACTACAGCTGCGGGTGGAGCGCCAGGTACTTCTTGACGAGCCCGCATTGGGCCGCCCAACCACCCTCTTCGGCCGCATAAGCTTCCTTGCGGCGTGCCAGCGGCAACTGGTCGAACCCCGATTCCGAGATGCGAAGCAGGGTGCCGCCTTCGGCGTCGCCGAGCTCGAATTCGATCAGCGTCATGGGCTCGGCGCTGTAGTCCACGCCGTCTTCTCCCGCATACGGATGCCAGCGGAAGGAGAACTTCTCCATCGGCCGAACTTCGACCACATGAAGGTCGAAGGGTTTGCCCGCGTAGGGCTGCTGCATGCGCGCAATCTCGGGGTCCACGCTGGTGGGCTCGATGGCTGCGCTCACGCGCGTGCCGGCGACGAAGGGGCCGGCGAAATCGGCGCCGAACCAGCTACCGAAATTTTCCGCCAGGCTGACGGCGCGCCAGACGCGCTCGCGCGGCGCGGGCAGCAGCACGGACTTCTCGAAGCGATCGGTGTTGTTCATGGGTGTGTGCCTCCTTGCACCGACCATGCTAGTCGCGCTTGCAACACACACTGGCATCAGGTGCTTCGCGCAAACGCATCGCGCAAGGCCGGCTGGCGCGCCAGCACTTGGGCGCTGGGCCCGTGGTCGACGATGCGGCCGGCTTCCATCAGCAGCACCGAATCGAAGCGCTCCAGCAGGCCCAGGCGATGCACCGAAGCGATGATGCAGGCATCGGGAAAGGCCTGTGCCATGCGTTCGAGCACGCGCGCCTCGGTGGCGGCGTCGAGCGCGCTGGTGGGCTCGTCCAGCAGCAGCAGCGAGCTGCCGCGCGCCAGCAGCATGCCCCGCGCCAGGCACAGGCGCTGGCGCTGTCCGCCCGAGAGATTGAAGCCGCGCTCCGACAAGGGCGTGTCGAGGTTGCCATGCGTGGCCGCGAGCACTTCGTCGAAGGTGCTGGCATGCAGCACGGCATGCAGCACCTCGTCGTCGCTCGGCTCGCCGAAGCTCAGGTTCTCGCGCACGCTGGCCTCGAAGATTTCCGACTCCTGCGGAATGAGCGTTGCGATGTGGCGCAGGCTCGGCCACGGCGCCGCCTGCCCGTCGAAGGCCAGCGTGCCGGCGTGCGGAACGTACAGGCCCGCCAGCACGCGCAGCAGCGTGCTCTTGCCGCCGCCGCTGGGCCCGACCAGGGCCACGCGCTCGCCTCGGCGCAGCGTCAACGCAATGCCTTGCAATCCGCTGGGCACGCGCTCGCCGGAAGCGTCGACTTGCGGCGTGGCGCGCGGCAGGTAGCGCCAGGTCAGCTGCTCGATCTGCAACTGCTGCCACTGCGCCTCTGCATCCACCGCTTCGCCTTCGCCCTCGCCTTCGTGCACGCGCACCGGCGCCGACCAGATGGGCGCCGCGCTGCCGAAGTCGGTATGCATGCGCGCAAAGGACTGGAAGTTGTTGGCCATGGAACTCACCACGCCCGCCGCCTGCTGCGCGTACTGGTAGATCATGAACACCGAGCCCAGCATCACTGCCTGGCCGGGCGCGCGGGTCTGCATCACGTACAGCACCACGAGGCCCCAGGTGAGCGCCATGCCCAGGATATCGACGGCGAACCACTTGCCTTCGTTAAGTACCACCGTGTGCTTGAGCGGCTCGGAGACGGCGGACATGCGCCGCGCCAGCAGCCGCCGCGACGCCGCCACCAGCCGCAGGCCGATCACCGTCGAGGTGTTGGCCAGGAAGTCGAGCAGGGCCGACACGTAGCGCCGGTCTGCATCGTTCTCCTTTCGCGCGAGCTTCATCAGCGCCCGGTCGAAGCGCAGCACCACCAGGCCGATGAGCACATAGCCGACGACCGCCAGCGCGCCGCTGGCGGGCGACAGCAGCGTGAGCGCCACCAGCGGACCGATGATGCTGACGATGCTGCTCAGGTAGACGAACTGGTTCTGCGCGAAGTCCGACAGCGCCCGGCTGGCCTGGTGCACGCGGTGCTGCAGCTCGCCGGAGTGATGGCCGTCATGCCAGGCCAACGGTGCGTCGGCCAGCCGCGCATAGAGCTGGTCGGCGAGCTGTTCGCGCACATGCAGGCCCACGTTGCGCTCCAGGATGCGGCCCGGGCCATGCAGCAGCCACGACGCGAGGTACACGCCCGCCAGCGCCGCAATCCAGCGCCCTGCCCCGGCAAAGTCGCCGGCCTGCAGCGCATTGATGGCCTGCCCGGCCAGCCACGGCATCGCCAGGCGCAGCAGCTGGGCGCCCGTGAGCAGCGAGAGCCCGCCGAGCAGCTGCTGGCGCAAGGCTGCGGCATGCCGCCACAAGGCGCCGTACAGATCGCGAACGGCGTTGCCGGGAGCATCCATGCCCGGCCCCTTCAACGCGCGGGTTGCAGAAAGCCGCTCGAATGCGCGAGCCAGGCCACGTGCTCGGGCAGCTCGCTGGCGCTCCAGCGCGCGGCGCCGGCAAAGAGCATGGCGTCCGGCAGCAGCAGGAAGCCACGGGTGCCTGCGTTGCCGGCCGGTGCGAGCACGCGCAGGGCAGCATCGCCAAGCATCAGTTCCTGCCCATGCTCCAGCTGGGGATGCTCCGCCCCGGGCCACTGGGCGCGCAGCGCCTGCACCACCACCGGCTCGATGCCGCCCTGCGTGGACAGCAGCCAGCGCACCGGGCCGGGCGCGGCGGCCAGCAGCGCCTGCGCGTGGGCGGGGTCGTCCAGTTGCGGATCGATCAGCGCCCATGCATCGCCGCCCGCGGCGCCCACGTAATAGCTGTGGGCTCCCGGCCCTTCGCCTTGCCGCGCCGTCACGCGCAGCACGCGCGGCGACAGCGCCAGCACCAGCCCCGCTTCGAGCGCGTAGCGCGCATGGCCGCGCCCGTCCGGGTCCACGAAGCCGATCTCGGCGTAGGCGGGTTCATCGATGTTGATGGGCCGCGGTCCGCCCGGGCCGTTGGCAAGGCGGGGCATGTTCAGCACGATGCGCTGCAGGCCGCGCGCATGGGCCAGGCATTCGTCCACGGTGGTGAACTGCGCCAGCTGCTGCAGGATGCGCCGCTGCACGTTCATCAGCTTGAGCCGGCGCGCGGGGTCGATGGCGTCCAGCGGGCGCAACCAGGCGTGGTCGGCAATTTCCATGTGGTCGATCTGCACGCTCTGCCCCGGCGGCAGGGCCGCAACGAAAAAACGCGTGTCGAAGCGCCTGGGCATGCCAGGCGGCGTGAGCCAGTGGGCAAGGTAGGCCAGGCGGTCCATGGCCAGCTGCCAGCCGCGCTCTTCGCACATCGACACCAGGGCCTCGGTGCCGGCTGCCGCGGCGGCGCGCATCGCGGCCAGTTGCGCCGCGTCCAGCTGCGACAGGTTCACGAGGTGCCGCTGCCCGTCCAGCGCGAACAGCAGGCCCGACTCCTCGAAGCACTCGCGCACCGCTGCGGCGTAGTAGTCCAGGCCGCCCTGCGCCACGCCCAGGCGCGCGCTGGCTGCCGCGTCGTCGAGCCCGGCGCAAAAGGCGTGCAGCCGCCGGTCGTGCGCATCGAGCAGGCCGCCCGGGAACACGCTGGCGCCGCTGTTCTGGTCGTTGAGCTTTTCGGCGCGGCGCAGCAGGAGCGTTTCGAGCCCCTGGGCGCCGTCCCGCAGCACGATGAGCGTCGCCGCCTGGCGCACGGGACGCGGCGCGGCAGCCGGCGATGCCGGCGAAGGCGATGAGGAGGAAGCGTCGGACCGGTTCATGCGGGCGATGGTAGCGCCCGCATGAGTGCGGTCACAGCACCAGGATCGCGCGGAAGTCGTTCACGTTGGTGTGCGTGGGGCCGGTCACCAGCAGGTCGCCGATGGCGTCGAAGTAGCCGTAGGCGTCGTTGCGGTCGAGGTGGTCCGACAGCTTCTTGCCGGCGGCCAGGGCGCGCGCCAGCGTGTCGGGCGTGACGAAGGCGCCGGCGTTGTCTTCCACGCCGTCGATGCCGTCGGTGTCGGCCGCCAGCGCCCACACGCCCTCTTGCCCGATCAGTGCACCGGCCAGGCCCATGCAGAACTCGCCTGCGCGACCGCCGCGGCCCTTGGCCTGGCCAGGCTGGCGCGGACGGATGGTGACGGTGGTCTCGCCGCCCGAGAGGATGACGCAGGGCTTGGCAAAAGGCGCGCCGCGGTGCGCCACCGAACGCGCGAGGGCCGCATGCACCTTGCCGACCTCGCGCGACTCGCCTTCGATCTCGTCGCTGAGGATGTGCGCCTCGATGCCGGCCGCGCGCGCGGCGGCGGCAGCCGCTTCCAGCGACTGCTGGGGCGTGGCGATCAGGTGCACTTCGTTGTTCTTGAACACCGGGTCCTGCGGGTTGGGCGTTTCGAGTGCGCCGCTCTTGAGGCTGGCGCGCACCGGGCCGGGCACCTCGATGCGGTAGCGGTCCAGGATGGTCAGCGCATCGGCGCAGGTGGTGTCGTCGGGCACCGTGGGGCCGCTGGCGATGATGGCGGGGTCGTCGCCCGGCACGTCGCTGATGGTGAGCGTGACCACCTTGGCCGGCGCGCAGGCCGCGGCCAGGCGCCCGCCCTTGATGCGCGAGAGGTGCTTGCGCACGCAGTTCATCTCGCCGATGCTCGCGCCGCTCTCGAGCAGTTCCTTGTTGATGCGCTGCTTGTCTTCCAGCGTGAGCCCTTCGGCCGGCAGCACCAGCAGCGAGGAGCCGCCGCCGGAGATGAGGCACAGCACCAGGTCGTCCTTGGTCAGGCCCTGGGTGAGCGCCAGGATGCGCGCGGCGGCCTCCATGCCGGCCGCGTCGGGCACGGGATGCGAGGCCTCGACGATCTCGATGCGCTGCGCCAGGCCTTCGGGCCGCGGCGGAATGTGGCCGTAGCGCGTAACCACCAGGCCCGACAGGGGTGCATCGGCGGGCCACAGGGCTTCGAGCGCCTGCGCCATCGAGGCGCCTGCCTTGCCGGCGCCCAGCACCAGCGTGCGTCCCTTGGGCGGCGGCGGCAGATGGGCACCCATGCTCGACAGCGGCAATGCGCGGTCGACGGCCACGCGATACAGGTGCTCGAGGAAATCGCGCGGGGCCTTGCGTGCGTCAGGCACTGTGCGTGCGGCGGGGTTCGATGCGATCATTGCTTTTCCAGTCTCCAAACGTTCATCACGGATTGTCTGCGCCATGGGCACACTTTTGATTCGCAACGCGCAATGCGTTGCCACTTTCGACGATCGGCGCAGCGAATTGCGCAACGCCTCCATTTTGATCCGCGGCCAGCGCGTCGAGGCCATCGGCCCTGCCGCCGACCTGCCGCAGGAGGCCGACGAGGTGATCGATGCGCGCGGCCACCTGGTGGTGCCCGGGCTGGTCAACACGCATCACCACATGTACCAGTCGCTCACCCGCGCCATTCCTGGCGTGCAGGATGCGGAGCTGTTCTCGTGGCTGCGGGGCCTGTACCCCATCTGGGCCGGGCTGACGCCGGAGATGGTGCAGGTCTCCACCCAGCTGGCCATGGCCGAGCTGCTGCTGTCGGGCTGCACCACCAGCAGCGACCATCTCTACATCTATCCCAACGGCGTGCGGCTGGACGACAGCATCGAGGCCGCGCAGCAGATCGGCATGCGCTTCGTGGCCAGCCGCGGCAGCATGAGCGTGGGCGCATCGCAGGGCGGCCTGCCGCCCGACAGCGTGGTCGAGCGCGAAGACGCCATCTTGAAAGACACGCAGCGCCTCATCGAAACCTGGCACGACGCATCGCACGGCGCAATGGTGAACGTGGCGGTGGCGCCCTGCTCGCCCTTCTCGGTGAGCCGCGACCTGATGCGCGAATCGGCAGCGCTGGCCCGCAGCTTCGGCGTGCGCCTGCACACGCACCTGGCGGAAAACGACCACGACATTGCCTACAGCCGCGAGAAGTTCAACTGCACCCCTGCCGAGTACGCGCAGGACCTGGGCTGGCTGGGCCACGACGTGTGGCATGCCCACTGCGTGAAGCTGGACGAAGCCGGCATCGGCCTGTTTGCCAGGACACGCACCGGCGTGGCGCACTGCCCTTGCAGCAACATGCGGCTGGCCTCGGGCATTGCGCCCATCCGCCGCATGATCGACGCGGGCGTGCCGGTGGGCCTGGGGGTGGACGGCAGCGCCAGCAACGACGGGGCCCACATGGTGAACGAGGCGCGCCAGGCGCTGCTGCTGGCCCGCGTGGGCCGGGCGCTGGAGCCATTCGGCTGCGACCACGGCCCGGCCGAGATGACTGCGCGCAACGCGCTGGAAATTGCAACGAGAGGCGGCGCCCAGGTGCTGGGCCGCAGCGACATCGGCCACCTGGCGCCGGGCATGTGCGCCGACCTGGCCCTGTTCGACCTGCGCACGCTGAACTTTGCCGGCGGCGCGGTGCACGACCCTGTCGCCAGCCTGCTTCTGTGCGCCAGCCCCGGCGCGGCCTACACCGTGGTCAACGGCCGCGTGGTGGTGCGCGAAGGCCAGTTGGCCACGCTCGAGCTGGGTCCGCTGGTGGAACGTCACAACCGGTTGGCCCTGCAGCTGGCGCAAGCCGCGCGCTAGAAGAAAAAAAGGGCACGGGCGCGCATCGATCGTCCCGTGCCCATGGCGTTTACTTCGTGGCAGCGCCGTCTTGGAACCACTTGCCCAGCAGCGCGCGCTCGGCGTCGGTGATGTTGGTGGCGTTGTTCATCGGCATGATCTTGCTGACCACCGCCTGCTGATAGATGCCTTGGGCATGCTGGGCCACCTGGTCGGGCGAATCCAGGCGCACGTTCTTCATCTGCACGGTGGCGCCGTGGCACATGTAGCAGCGCTGCTCCAGCACCTTCTGCACTTCGCCGTAGGCGACCTTCTGCGTGGCGGCTTCGGCGCCGGCCACGGGGGCGGCGGCCGGCTCGGGGCGCATCCACACCAGCGTCAGGCCCAGCACCACCACGCCGACCATGGCGTAGGGCAGCGGGTTGCCCGCGTTGCCCAGCTTGAAGCGGTGGCGCACCACGAAGAACTGGCGAATGGCCGCGCCGCCCAGCATGATGAGCAGCAGCACGATCCAGTTGTACTTGTGCGTGTAGGTGAAGCTGTAGTGGTTGCTCAGCATCGCGAACAGCACCGGCAGCGTGAAGTAGGTGTTGTGCACGCTGCGCTGCTTGCCGCGCGCGCCGTGGATCGGGTCCACCGGCTTGCCTTCACGCAGTGCCGCAACGTTCTTGCGCTGGCCCGGGATGATCCAGAAGAACACGTTGCCGCTCATGGTGGTGGCCATCATGGCGCCCACCAGCAAAAAGGCTGCGCGACCGGCGAACCAGTGGCAAGCCAGCCAGGCCGCACCGGCCACCAGGAACGCGACCAGCACGCCCACGATGGTGTCGCCGTTCTTGCGCTGGCCGAAGATCTGGCAGATGGCGTCGTAGGCCATCCAGAAGATCACGAAGAAGGCCAGCGCCACGCCGATGGCGGCGCCCGGCTGCCAGTCCATCTTGCTCTTGTCGATCAGGTAGGTGCTGGCGTTCCACAGGTACGACATGGTGAACAGCGTGAAGCCGCTGATCCAGGTCGAATAGCTTTCCCAGTACGACCAGTGCAGGTGGTCCGGCAGCTTCTTGGGCGCCAGCGCGTACTTCTGGGAGTTGTAGAAGCCGCCGCCGTGCACGGCCCACTGCTCGCCGCCCACGCCCTTGTCCAGCGATTCCTGGTCCAGGGGCTTCTCGAGGCTGTTGTCCAGCATCACGAAGTAGAAGGAGGCGCCGATCCATGCGATGGCGGTGATGACGTGGACCCAGCGCAGCAGCAGATTGGCCCAGTCGAGGTAGTAGCTTTCCATAAGATGGCTCTCAACCTTTTGGCGGCGCTCGATCCGCACCGCTTCTTGTGTTGGTCTGCTCACCACTGCGGGCGCTGTAAGCAGGGAAATCGCCGCGAACGCAGACGGTGGGGAATCGTCTCGCTCCGCTGCGGCTGTTTGTGGACCGAAGTGTATACAGTTTTGTTCGCTGCGTCGCTAGAGGCACGCAGCGAGCAGGTAGTGGTTAACCCTGATAAAGGTTTTGCAGCAGCTGACCAGCCACCGCCACTGCAATGACCTCGGGCTCCTTGCCCGTGATGCCCGGCACGCCGATGGGGCAGGTGATGTGGTTCATCTCCGCCTCGGTGAAGCCGCGCGCCTCCAGCCGGTGGCGGAAGGTGGCCCACTTGGTCTTGCTGCCGATCAGGCCGATGTAGGGCAGGTCGCCCCGCTCGCGCTGGCGCTTGAGGCAGGCAATGACGATGTCCAGGTCCTCGGCGTGGCTGAAGCTCATGATCAGCACGCGCGAGCCGGTGGCCAGCTGCGCCACCGCATCCTGCACGGGCTCGGAATGCTCGGTCTCGATCTGCACCGGCAGCTGCGGCGGAAACACGCCGTCGCGGCTGTCGATCCAGCGCACCGAAAAAGGCAGCGTGGACAGCAGGCGCGCCAGCGCCGCGCCCACATGGCCGCCGCCGAAGAGCGCCACCGGTTTGAGGTGCGCGGTGAGCTCGGCGCGCAACGCCGCCACATGCTCGGGGCCGATGCGCTGGTAGGCCAGGAACACCACGCCGCCGCAGCACTGCCCCAGGCTCGGGCCCAGCGGGTAGCGCCGTACCTCCTCGATGGCGGCGCCGCCGGCCAGCCAGCTGCGCGCCTCCTGCGTGGCCTGGAACTCGAGCTGCCCGCCGCCGATGGTGCCGGTCAGCTCCTCGTCCCACACGGCCATCCAGGTCCCGGCCTCGCGCGGGGCCGAGCCCTGGGTGGCATGCACGCGCACCAGCACGCCCTGCTCGCCCGCGGCCAGCCTTGCCAGCAATGTGTCGACCAATCCGTTCATGATCTGTTGTGCACCCGATACTTCATGTTGCGGCGGCGTGCGCATGGCACGGTATAAACCCGCCGATGGATTCTGAACGCCTGCCCCGACGCCTGGCCCTTGCCGGCCTTTTTGCCCTCACTCTCTGGCTGGCCGGTTGCGCCAGCACCGACGGCTCGGTCCGCGGTCAGATGAGCGATGCCACGCCCACCAACCAGGCACCCAACCCGGTACCGCGCGCCTCCGACGCCACCACGCCGCGCGACTATCGCCGCGACGCGGCCGGCCACGTCTATGCGCGCAACAAGGACCGCATCTACAAGGGCAAGCTGCCGCCGCTGCTCTACGCCATCGGCACGCTGGAGGTGAACCTCGACGCGCAGGGCCGCGTGCGCTCCATGCACTGGCTGCGCGCACCCAGGCACGCGCCCGACGCCATCGCGGAGATCGAGCGCATCGTGCTCAGCGCGGCGCCCTACCCCGCCCCGACGCACCTGGGCCAGGTGACGTGGACCGACACCTGGCTGTGGGACAAGAGCGGACGCTTTCAACTCGACACCTTGAGCGAAGGCCAGCTTCAAGACTAGGCTTCCAGAGATCACCTCGCCTCCGCCTCCTTCACCAGTCCCGCACCGGGGAACCGGCTTTGCCGGGCCCCAGGTGGGGTCGCCCCCTCGGGGGGTGGCGAATTACACGTAGCGAAGCGAAGTGAAAAGCCGGGGGGCTCTCGTCAAGAGCCGCGGTAGGTGGAATAGCTCCACGGGCTGACCAAGAGCGGCACGTGGTAGTGCTGGTCGGCGTGCGCCACGCCGAAGTCCAGCGCGACCTTGTTCAGGAAGTTGGGCTCGGGCAGCTTCAGCCCCTTGGCCTTGAAGTAGCCCGCCACGTCGAACACCAGGCGGTACGTGCCCGTCTTCAGGCTGTTGTTGTCGTACAGGGGGCCGTCGCTTCGGCCGTCGCTGTTCAGGTTGAAGCGCTTGACCAGCGTGGCCTCGTCGCCGTTGGTGGTGTAGAGGGCCACTTCCATGCCCGCGGCGGGGCCGCCGTGCATCGTGTCCAGAACGTGCGTGCTCAATCCCATGATTTGCTCCTTTTATGTGGCGAATAAAGTGTCGGGAAAATACGGTGGACAAAAGTGTATACAGTTCTTGGCTTTAGGGCTATCATGAATTCATGGACTCGACCACCACCCGTGCCATCGTCGATGCGCTGACCAAGGCGATCGTCGAGCATCGCCTGCAGCCCGGCAGCAAGCTGGCCGAACAAAAGCTGGCGGATCACTTCGGCGTGTCGCGCACGCTGGTGCGCCAGGCGCTGTTCCAGCTATCGCAGAACCGCCTCATCCGCATGGAGCCGGCGCGCGGCGCCTTCGTGGCGGCGCCGGCGGTGGACGAAGCGCGCCAGGTGTTCGCGGTGCGCCGCATGCTCGAGGCCGAGATGGCTCGCGAATTCATCCGCACCGTCACGCCGGCCAAGATCAAGGCGCTGAAGGAACACGTGGCGCTGGAAAAGGCCTCGGTGGGCGGCGAAGACGTTTCCGGCCGCACCGAGCTGCTGGGCGACTTCCACGTTCGCATGGCCGAACTGATGGGCAACCAGGTGCTGGCGCAGCTGCTGGGCGAGCTCATCTCGCGCTGCGCCCTCATCACCCTCATGTACCAGAGCGCCAGCGCCGCTGCGCACTCCAACGACGAGCATGCCGACATCGTCAAGGCGCTGGCCGCCAAGGACGAGGCACTGGCCGTCAAGCTCATGACCGAACACCTGCTGAACGTCGAGGCCAACCTCACCTTCGATCGCAAGGTTCCGACGAGCGACATCTCGCTCGCTCTGTCCTGACGCCTGCACCGGCGTCGCCACTCGCTACCTGTCACACCATCATGGCCACTGTCTACGACTCCACCCTTCCCTACCCGCGAGACCTTGTCGGCTACGGCCGCAACCCGCCGCACGCGCAATGGCCGGGCAATGCCCGCATCGCGGTGCAGTTCGTGCTGAACTACGAAGAAGGCGGCGAGAACGCCACGCTGCACGGCGACGCCGGCTCCGAGCAGTTCCTGTCGGAAATGTTCAACCCGGCCAGCTACCCCGACCGCCACATCAGCATGGAAGGCATCTACGAGTACGGCTCGCGTGCCGGCGTGTGGCGCATCCTGCGCGAGTTCGAGAAAAGGGGCTTGCCGCTGACCGTGTTCGGCGTGGGCATGGCGCTGGAGCGCTACCCCGAGCTGGCCGCCGCCTTCAAGGAACTGGGCCACGAGATCGCCTGCCACGGCCACCGCTGGATCCACTACCAGAACCTGGACGAAGCCACCGAGCGCGAGCACATGCGCCTGGGCATGGAAGCCATTGAAAAGCTCACCGGCGAGCGCGCCGTGGGCTGGTACACCGGCCGCGACAGCCCGCGCACCCGCCGCCTGGTGGCCGACTACGGCGGCTTCGAATACGACAGCGACTACTACGGCGACGACCTGCCCTTCTGGATGAAGGTGCGCAAGACCGACGGCACCGTGGTGCCGCAGCTCATCGTGCCCTACACGCTGGACTGCAACGACATGCGCTTTGCGCTGCCGCAGGGCTACTCGCACGCCGACCCGTTCTTCCAGTACATGAAGGACAGCTTCGACGCGCTCTATGCCGAAGGCGACGAGGCGCCCAAGATGATGTCCATCGGCATGCACTGCCGCCTGCTGGGCCGCCCGGGCCGCATCACCGCGCTGCAGCGCTTTCTGGACCACATCGCCCAGCACGACCGCGTGTGGGTGTGCCGCCGCGTGGACATCGCGCGCCACTGGAAGAAGACCCACCCGTTCACGGCCGCCTGAAGGAGACCCACATGGCGCTCACCATCGACCAACTCAACACCATCCCGCCCGAAGACGCCGCCAACCTGCTGGAAGGCGTGTACGAGCATTCGCCCTGGATCCCGCGCCGGGCGATGGCTTCGCGCCCGTTCCGCTCGCTCGCGCATCTCAAGCAGGTGCTGGCGCACGTGGTCTCTACGGCCAGCCAGCCCGAGCAACTGGGCCTGATCACGGCCCACCCGGAGCTCGCCGGCAAGGCCATGGTGAGCAAGACGCTCACGGCCGAATCCACGCATGAACAAGGCAAGGCGGGCCTGACCGACTGCACGCCCGAAGAGTTCGCCAAGATCCAGAAGCTCAACGCCGACTACAACGCGCGCTTCGGCTTTCCCTTCATCCTGGCAGTGCGCGGCCCGCGCGGCACGGGCCTGACCAAGCGCGAGATCATCGAGACCTTCGAGCGCCGCGTTTACAACCACGCCGACTTCGAGCGCGCCGAGGCGCTGCGCAACATCCACCGCATTGCCGAGATCCGCCTGAACGACAAGTTCGGCGTGGAGCCCCTGCTGGGCAACGACGTGTGGGACTGGCAGGAGCAACTGGCCACGCACACCGACCCGGGCTATGCCGAGAAGGGCCAGCTCACCGTGACCTACCTGACCGAAGCACACCGCGCCTGCGCCGCGCAGATCGCCGGCTGGATGAAGGACATCGGCTTCGACAGCGTGCACATCGACGCGGTGGGCAACGTGGTGGGCCGCTACGAAGGCGCGACGCCCGATGCGAAGACCCTGCTGACCGGCTCGCACTACGACACCGTGCGCAACGGCGGCAAGTACGACGGCCGCCTGGGCATCTTCGTGCCCATGGCCTGCGTGCGCGAACTCAAGCGCCAGAACAAGCGCCTGCCCTTCGCCTTCGAGGTGGTGGGCTTTGCCGAGGAAGAAGGCCAGCGCTACAAGGCCACCTTCCTGGGTTCGGGCGCGCTCATCGGCCACTTCGACAACAACTGGCTGGACCAGAAGGACGTCGACGGCATCACCATGCGCGAGGCCATGAAGCATGCCGGCCTCAAGCTCGAAGACATTCCCGCGATCCAGCGCGACCCGGCCAAGTACCTCGGTTTTGTCGAAGTGCACATCGAGCAGGGCCCGGTGCTCAACGAGCTCGACCTGCCGCTGGGCATCGTCACCTCCATCAACGGCAGCGTGCGCTACGTGGGCGAGATCATCGGCATGGCCAGCCACGCCGGCACCACGCCCATGGACCGCCGCCGCGACGCCGCCTGCGCCGTGGCCGAGCTGATCCTCTTTGCCGAGAAGCGCGCCGCGCAGGACGGCGACTCGGTGGCCACCGTGGGCATGCTCGAAGTGCCCAACGGCTCCATCAACGTGGTGCCGGGCCGGGCCAAGTTCAGCCTGGACATCCGCGCTCCCAACAACGAGCAGCGCGATGCCGTGGCCAAGGACGTGCTGGCCGAGCTGGCCGCCATCTGCGAGCGCCGCGGCGTGCGCCACACGCTGGAAGAAACCATGCGTGCCGCCGCCGCGCCCAGCGCCCCGGCCTGGCAGCAGCGCTGGGAAAAAGCCGTCGACTCGCTGGGCGTGGAGCTTTTCCGCATGCCCAGCGGCGCCGGCCACGACGCCATGAAGCTGCACGAGGTCATGCCGCAAGCCATGCTCTTCGTGCGCGGCATCAACTCCGGCATCAGCCACAACCCGCTCGAATCGAGCACCAACGACGACATGCAGCTGGCGGTGCAAGCCTTCCAGCAGCTGCTGACCAACCTTTCCCAAGAGAATTGAAGCCATGACCGACTACACCAAACTCGACGCCTGGATCGACGCCCACTTCGACGAAGAAGTGAAGTTCCTGCAGGAACTGGTGCGCGTGCCCACCGACACGCCGCCGGGCAACAACGCGCCGCACGCCGAGCGCACCGCCGAGCTGCTGGAAGGCTTTGGCCTGGCTGCCGAGAAGCACGCCGTGCCCGCGCAGGAAGTGAAGGACTACGGCCTCGAATCCATCACCAACCTGATCGTGCGCCGCCAGTACGGCGACGGCGGCCGCACCGTGGCGCTCAACGCCCACGGCGACGTGGTGCCCCCGGGCGAGGGCTGGGCGCACGACCCCTACGGCGCAGAGATCGAGGACGGCCAGCTCTTCGGCCGCGCCGCAGCCGTGAGCAAGAGCGACTTCGCCACCTTCACCTTCGCGCTGCGCGCGCTCGAAGCCGTGGCCAAGCCGAGCAAGGGCGCGCTGGAACTGCACTTCACCTACGACGAGGAGTTCGGCGGCATCCTGGGCCCGGGCTGGCTGCTCAAGAACAAGCTGACCAAGCCCGACCTGATGATCGCGGCCGGCTTCAGCTATGAAGTGGTCACGGCCCACAACGGCTGCCTGCAGATGGAAGTGACGGTGCACGGCAAGATGGCGCACGCCGCCGTGCCCGACACCGGCATCGACGCACTGCAAGGCGCGGTGCACATCCTCAACGCCCTGTACGCGCAGAACACCGAGTACAAGAAGGTCACGTCCAAGGTCGAGGGCATCAACCACCCCTACCTGAACGTGGGCCGCATCGAAGGCGGCACCAACACCAACGTGATCCCGGGCAAGGTGTCGTTCAAGCTCGACCGCCGCATGATTCCCGAGGAGAACCCGGCCGAGGTGGAAGCCACCATCCGCCGCGTGATCAACGAGGCAGCCGCCGAGAAGACCGGCATCGTGGTGGACATCCGCCGCATCCTGCTGGCCAACTCCATGAAGCCGCTGGCGGGCAACAAGCCGCTGGTGGACGCGATCCAGAAGCACGGCGAAACCGTCTTCGGCGAGCCGGTCAAGGCCATGGGCACGCCGCTGTACACCGACGTGCGCCTGTATGTGGAAAACGGCATTCCCGGCGTGATCTACGGCGCCGGCCCCCGCACCGTGCTGGAGTCGCATGCCAAGCGCAACGACGAGCGCGTGGCGCTGGAAGACCTGCGCCGCGCCACGAAGGTGGTGGCCCGCACGCTGGCCGACCTGCTGGCCTGAGCCGGCCGGCGCTTACCCCCGGCCCATCGCCTCGGGCCGGGGCGTGACATCAAACTGAAAGATTTCCCCCGCGGACGGGGACAAGTTTGTGGATATCTTGGTGGGCGTTTTCGCCAAGCCTTGTCCCATAAGGCCTGGCGCTGGATTGCCTGCCTAAGAGGCACTACCTGGGCGCGTCGCCCTTTCGGTATTCGGCCGTGATCTCGTCCAGCCGCTTCTTGAGCGCCGGATCGAGCCTGTAGTCGGCCGCGGCCAGCGTGGCGTCGAGCTGCTCGGGCTTGCTGGCGCCCAGCAGCGGCGCGGTGATGCGCGCATCGGCCATCACCCAGGCCACCGACAGCGTGGCCAGCGGCACGCCCGCTTCGTCTGCCACGGCCTGCAGCTGCGCCACGGTGTTGAAGCTGCGCTCGTTCCAGTAGCGGTCCTGGTACATGCCGCCTGCCGTGCCGAGGTTGAAGCGGGTGTTCTGCTCGGGCTTCGAATCCACCTTGTACTTGCCGCTGAGGAGCCCGCCGGCCAGCGGGTTGTAGGGGATCACGCCCAGCCCTTCTTCATCGCACAGGGGCAGCAGCTCGCGCTCGATCTCGCGGAACAGCAGGCTGTAGCGCGGCTGCACGCACACGTAGCGACTCAAGCCCTTGAGGTCGGCGCGGCCCAGCGCGCGGGCCAGCCGGTACGCCAGGAAGTTGGAGACGCCGATGTAGCGCGCGCGGCCCGACTTCACGATCACGTCCAGCGCCTCCAGGCTTTCATCGAGCGGCGTGTCGCGGTCGTCGCTGTGCAGCTGGTAGAGGTCGACGTAGTCGGTCTGCAGGCGCTTGAGAGACGCGTCGATGGCGTCCAGCAAGTGCTTGCGCGAGGCGCCCTGGTCCCACGCATGCGGGCCCATCTTGCCCACCGCCTTGGTGGCCAGCACGAAGTTGCCGCGGCCCTTGTTGGCCTTGAGCCAGCGGCCGATGATTTCCTCGGTGCGGCCGGCGGTTTCCAGCGTGCCGCCCAGCGGATACACGTCGGCGGTGTCCAGGAAGTTGATGCCGGCGCCGGTGGCCTTGTCGAGGATCTGCTGCGACACCGCTTCGTCGGTCTGCAGGCCGAAGGTCATGGTGCCGAGCGCCAGGCGCGACACGGTCAGGCCTGTGCGGCCCAGTCGAGTGGTCGGAATGCTCATGGGCGTTTCGCTCCTTTGCAAAGCAGCGGGGATCATAGAAAGCTTTGCGCCGCGCTGCAGGAATGCAGCCCGCACCCTTCCTTCTCAGACGGTGGGGCGCCGCTCGAAGGCGCTCAGGTTCTCGCACGGCCGGGCCAGGGGCTGCACCTGCAGCGCCTCGACGCGCGCGCCGGGCACGTCGTGCGCCAGCCACCGGCACATGGCATCGAGCACGGCCGGCGAGCCTTGGATCACCGCCTCGACCGAACCGTCCGCGCGGTTGCGTACCCAGCCCTTGATGCCCCAGGCGCGGGCCTGCTGCAGGCACGAGTCCCGGAAGCCGACACCCTGCACCAGGCCCTGCGCCACGACGCGGCGGCATTCGGTATTGGGAGCTTCTTGCGACGCGGTCATGCGCTGATTCTGGTCCTTTTTTCGGCTTCTAGAGTGAGCTCACGCCTCGGCCGGCGGCACCGCCAGCGAGAAAGCAACCTCCGTCACGCCGGCTTGCGAACTCGCACGCGTTTGCCCGCCGTGCATTCGCGCGATGGCCGAGACGATGGCCAGGCCAAGCCCGTGGTGATGCGAGGAATCGGTGCGCGAACGTTCTGCGCGGAAAAACCGCTCGAATAGGTGCGGCAGCACATCCGGCGCAATCGGCTCGCCACGATTGAGCACCCTCACCCAGGCAGCATCGGCCTGCCGCTCGATCACGATGGAAATCGGCGAACCGGGCACGGCATAGCGGCAGGCGTTGCCAAGCAGGTTGGACATCGCCCGGCGCACAAGGCCGGCGTCGATGGGCAATTGCGCATCGCCGGAAACCTGCACTTGCTGCCCGGTGGATTCCAGCATCGCTTCATGGAACTCCACGACGGTCCACGCCTGCTGCGCCAGGCTCAGCGGCGCCGAACGGCGCGCCACCGCACCCCGGTCGGCCCGCGTGAGGAACAGCATGTCGGCCACGATCTCCGACATGCGCCGCGCCTCTTCCAGCGCCGAGAGCAGCGCCTCTTCCAGCTCCTCGGGCGCGCGCGGGCGGGCCAGTTCCACCTCCACCGTTCCGATCAGGTTCGTGAGCGGCGTCTGCAGTTCGTGGGCCACGTCCGCATTGAAGGATTCCAGTTGCGCATAGGCCTGCTCGGCCCGGTCGAGCACCGCATTGAACTGCACGATCCACGGCGCGATCTCGGATGAATAGGGCGCCGGGTCGATGCGGCGCC
>JAFECZ010000249.1 GCA_018241905.1 Pseudomonadota bacterium | reverse complement strand
CGACCAGCGGGTTGGCGTGCGGGGTGTCGGCCCAGATCCGGCGAAGCGCGGCAAGGGGCCCGGGCGATGCGGCGGTGGCTTCAGGCATGGGGCGGCCACATTGTGCCCAAGGCGCGCCGGCACTGAACTTGCGCCGCGTTTTCCGATCCTCCAGTGCGCCAACCGAAAATCGTGCGCCTGATCCGCGACAATTGCCCCTCTGCCCCTGTACGCCCATGCATTTCAAGACTTTCTCCATTCTCCCGGTCGCCCTGGCAATTGCCACGGGTGCACTGGCTCCCAGTTCGGTGTCCTTCGCGACCACCAAGGCCCCCAAGCACGTTACCCAGAAAAAGGCGCCTGCCGAGGCGCCCGGCCCGGCCCCCGTGGCCGGACAGACCGCCGTGGCCACGGGCGCGCCTGCGCTCGCCGCCAAGGCTTGGCTGCTGATGGACTTCGACTCCGGCGAAGTGCTTGCCTCGGCCAACCCCGACGAGCCGCTGCCGCCCGCGTCGCTCACCAAGATGATGACCAGCTTCCTGGTGGAGCAGGCGCTGCGCTCGGGCAAGCTCAAGAAGGACGACCTGGTCACGGTCAGCCAGAACGCCTGGTGCCGCGGCTCGAGCACCGAGTCGTGCATGTACCTGCCGCTGAACAGCCAGGCCACGGTGATCGACATCCTGCGCGGCATCATCATCCAGTCGGGCAACGATGCGTCCAAGGCCATTGCCGAGCACATGGCCGGCTCCGAAGAAGGCTTCGCCAAGCTCATGAACGCCGAAGCCCAGCGCCTGGGCATGACGCACACGCACTTCATGAACGCGACGGGCCTGCCCGACCCGGACCACAAGGCGTCCGCGCGCGACCTCGCCATCCTGGCGCGCGCCATCATCCGCGACAGCTCCGACTACTACCCGATCTACGCCGAGCGCGAGTTCAAGTACAACGGCATCAAGCAGGGCAACCGCAATGCCCTGCTCTACACCGACCCGACGGTGGACGGCCTGAAGACCGGCCACACCAACGATGCTGGCTTCTGCCTGGTCACCTCGTCCAAGCGCAACGGCATGCGCCTGATCACGGTGATCCTCAACACCAACAGCATGCAGGCGCGCGCCGACCAGACGCGCACGCTGCTCGGCTGGGGCTTCGCCAACTTCGAGAAGGCCACGCCCATCCAGCCCAACACGGTGGTCGCGACGCCCAAGGTCAGCTTCGGCAAGGCCGACACGGTGGCAGCGGGCCTGGGTTCGCCCTGGTCGGTGACCGTGCCGCGCGGCCAGGAGGTGAAGACCTCGGTGCAGATCAACCCCAACCTCGAGGCACCGGTGGCCAAGGGCGCGGTGATCGGCAAGGTAGTGGCCGAATCGAACGGCAAGCCGGTGGGCGAAGCGCCGCTGGTGGCGCAGGCCGAAGTGGAACGCTCCGGCTGGCTGCTGCGCATCTGGCAGCACATCCTCAAGCTTTTTGGTAAGTAAAAGAAACGGCGGCCGAGCGGGATGCATCCCGCCCGGCCGCCGCTGGTGCGCGTCAGTCGATCAGATCAGTCGCGAAGATCAGTCGCGCAGTTCCGGGGGAATCGTGCCGCCGTTGGCCGCAATGCGCGACATGACCTGGCGATGCAGCCAGACGTTCCATGCGGCGGAGCCCGGCTCGTCACTGCCCGAGTAGGTGAACTCGGTGGCGAGCTCCTTGCGCGCCGCCAGGCTGCTGTCCAGGCCCACCAGCTTCAGCAGGTCCACGATCGAGGTGCGCCAATTCAGTGCGGCGGCACCGGGCATCGCGTCCAGGATGGGCGCCACGTCGCCCAGCGGAATGGCCGGCGGCGGCGCAGCCACGGCGGGTGCGCTCGCGCTCGCTGCCGAATCGGCAGCAGGCGCCGGCGGCGCGGCAACGACCTCGGCTGCGTTGGCCGAGGGAAAAATCTTCGAGAAAATCTTGCCAAAGAAGCTCATGTTTACTCCCCATTTGGTTTGGTTGATTTGCCTTGAATGCGCTCACGGGCTGCGAGCGCAAGCGGGGTTCTAGCACAATCCGTTGACAAACGAAGCTAAAGCGCCCGCTGGATCAACAGCTTCTGGATGTCCGAGGTGCCTTCGTAGATCTGGCACACGCGCACGTCGCGGTAGATGCGCTCCAGCGGAAAATCGTTCACGTAGCCATAGCCGCCCAGGGTCTGGATGGCCGCGCTGCACACGCGCTCGGCCATTTCGCTGGCAAAGAGCTTGGCCATGGCCGCTTCCTTCAAGCACGGCAGGCCGGCATCGCGCAGCGATGCGGCGTGCCAGATGAGCTGGCGCGCCGCCTCGATCTGCGTGGCGCATTCGGCCAGCCGGAAGCCCACGGCCTGCTGGTCGAAGATGCTTGCGCCAAAGGCCTGGCGCTCCTTGGCGTAGCCCACTGCGAACTCGAAGGCGCTGCGCGCCATGCCCACGCTCTGCGCGGCAATGCCGATGCGCCCGCCCTCCAGCGCGCCCAGGGCAATCTTGTAGCCCTCGCCTTCCTGGCCGATGAGGTTCTCTTGCGGAATGCGGCAGGCGTCGAAGTTGATCTGCGCCGTGTCGCTGCTGTGCTGGCCCAGCTTGTCTTCCAGGCGCGCCACGTTGTAGCCCGGCGCATCGGTGGGCACGAGGAAGGCGCTCATGCCGCGCTTGCCCGCCGCCTTGTCGGTGACGGCGATGACGATGGCCACCTGGCCGTTCTTGCCGCTGGTGATGAACTGCTTGACGCCGTCGATCACGTAGCCATCCGCATCCTTGCGGGCGGTGGTGCGCAGGCTCGACGCGTCGCTGCCGGCCTGCGGCTCGGTCAGGCAGAAGGCGCCCAGCATCTGGCCCTGGGCCAGCGGCTGCAGCCACTTCTTCTTCTGCTGCGCATTGCCGTAGCGCATGAGGATGGCGTTGACCGGGCAGTTGGTCACGCTGATGGCGGTGCTGGTGCCGCCGTCGCCAGCCGCGATTTCCTCGAGCACCAGCGCCAGCGTGAGGTAGTCGAGGCCGGCGCCGCCGTCTTCCTCGGGCACGCAGATGCCGTAGGCGCCCAGCGCGGCCAGGCCGGCATGTGCTTCCTTGGGAAAGGCGTGCTCTCGGTCCCAGCGCGCGGCGTGGGGCCAGAGCTGCTCCTGCGCAAAGGCGCGCACGGCGTCGCGGATGGCTTCCTGGTCGGGGGTCAGCAGCATGGCTTGATGTCTCTCTTGCTTGTTTCTTTGGGTTCAGGCGGCAGGCGCCTGCTCGGCGCTCAACTGGGCGTTGTAGCGCTCGAGCATCTGCTCCTGCGTCTCGGCGGCGCCGACGCCGATCTGGTCGTGCATCATCTGTCCCATGGAGGGCATGCCGCGCGGCTTCCAGGTGTCCGCGTGCCACAGCTTCGAGCGCATGAAGGCCTTGGCGCAGTGCAGGTAGGCCTCGCGCACCGACACCTCGATCACCACCTTGGGCCGGCGCCGCTCCTGCGCGAAGGCATCGCAGAAAGCCGGCTCGTCCCGCAGGCGGGCCGTGCCGTTCACGCGCAGCGTCTCGTCGATGCCGGGGATCATGAACAGCAGCGACGCGCGCGGATCGGCCAGCAGGTTCTGCAGCGTGTCGAGCCGGTTGTTGCCACCCGCATCGGGCAGCAGCAGCGTGGCGCCGTCGTCCGCCACCTTGACGAAGCCGGGTTCGCCGCCGCGCGGCGTGGCGTCGAGCAACGCCCCGCCCTGCCCGGCGCTGGCCAGCACGCAAAAGGGCGAGCGCGCGATGAAGTTGCGGCCGTGCACGTCCAGGCGCGGCAGCTGCTTGAGCACGGAGCGCTCACCCGGCGCACCGTACAGCGCGCGCAGTTGGTCGATGTTCTCGATCACGTCGTGTCGCGCGCGCTCAGACCAGCTCGATGGCCACGGCCGTGCCTTCGCCGCCGCCGATGCACAGCGTGGCCACGCCGCGCTTCTTGCCGCGCGTCTGCAGCGCGTGAATGAGCGTGACCATGATGCGCGCGCCGCTGGCGCCGATGGGGTGGCCCAGCGCACAGGCGCCGCCGTGCACGTTGACGATGTCGTGCGACACGCCCAGTTCCTTCATCAGCGCCATGGGCACCACCGCGAAGGCCTCGTTCACTTCCCACAGGTCCACGTCCTTGACGCCCCAGCCGGTCTTGGCAAAGAGCTTCTGCACGGCGCCCACCGGCGCGGTGGAGAACCACTCGGGCTGCTGCGCATGGGTGGCGTGGCCGACCAGGCGGGCGATGGGCTTGGCGCCCAGCTTGCTGGCGGTGCTCTCGGTCATCATGACCAGCGCCGCAGCGCCGTCGTTGATGGACGAGCTCGATGCCGCGGTGATGGTGCCGCCATCCTTCTTGAAGGCCGGCTTGAGCGTGGGGATCTTGTCCAGCTTGACCTTGCCCGGGCCCTCGTCGATGGAGATGACGGTGTCGCCCGCGCGGCCCTTGACGGTGACCGGCGCGATCTCGGCCTTGAACAGGCCGTCCTTGGTGGCGTGCTGCGCGCGCTGCACGCTGGCAATGGCGAAGGCGTCCTGCTCTTCGCGGGTGAACTTGTACTTGGCGGCGCAGTCCTCGCCGAAGGTGCCCATGCTGCGGCCGGGCTGGTAGGCGTCTTCCAGGCCGTCGAGCATCATGTGGTCGAAGATGCGGTCGTGGCCCATGCGGTATCCGCCGCGGCCCTTGAGCATGAGGTAGGGCGCGTTGGTCATGCTCTCCATGCCCCCGGCCACCATGACCTCGTGCGTGCCGGCCAGCAGCAGGTCGTGCGCCAGCATCGCGGCCTTCATGGCCGAGCCGCACATCTTGCTGAGCGTGACGGCGCCCGCGCTGTCGGGCAGGCCGCCCTTGTAGGCCGCCTGGCGTGCCGGGGCCTGGCCCTGGCCGGCCATCAGGCAGTTGCCGAACAGCACTTCACCGACCTTCGCCGGATCGACGCCGGCGCGCTCGACGGCCGCCTTGATGGCAGCGCCGCCCAGGTCGTGCGCGGCAAGCGCACTGAAGTCGCCCTGGAAGCTGCCCATGGGGGTGCGGGCTGCACCGACGATGACGATGGATTCGGACATGCGGATCTCCTTGCGATGAATGAAACGGGTGGGTGAAAAGAATCAGAAATACGGTGCGCGGCTGCCGCCGTCGTGGTGGAAGCGCTGCGCCTCGTCGTAGGGAAAGACGTCGAACATGTGGCCGGCCTTGATGCGCTCCTTGTGGCTTTGCCAGAACGCGGCATCCAGCAGGTCGGCGTGGTGCGCCATGAAGGCTGCGCGCACCCGGTCGTTGCCCAACAGGAAGGGGGCGAAGGTCTCGGGAAACACGTCCCTGGGGCCCACCGGGTACCAGACTTCGCCGCTCATCTCGTCCTCCTCGTTGCGCGGCGCGGGCACCTTGCGGAAGTTGCAGTCGGTGAGGTATTCGATCTCGTCGTAGTCGTAGAACACCACCTTGCCGCCGCGCGTGACGCCGAAGTTCTTCCACAGCATGTCGCCGGGGAAGATGTTGGCCGCGACCATGTCCTTGATGGCATTGCCGTACTCGACCACCGCGTGCTCGAGCTGCTGCTGCGCGTGCTGCACCTGCGCCTCGCTCTGCGCATGCTCGATCTGGTCGAAGTTTTCCTGCAGGAAGATGTTCAGCGGGATCATGCGCCGCTCGATGTAGACGTGCTTGAGCACCACCTCCATCTCACCGTTGCCGTCGCGGTCTCCGATGCTCAGCAGGCTGGGGGCGAACTTCTCGATCTCCTCGATCAGGTCGGGCTCGAAGCGGTCCAGCGGAAAGCCCACCTCGCTGTACTCCAGCGTGTCGGCCATGCGCCCCACGCGGTCGTGCTGCTTGACCAGCAGGTACTTGCTCTTGATCTGCTCGCGCGTGGTGTCCTTGGGCGGCGGATAGAAGTCCTTGATGAGCTTGAAAACGAAGGGAAAGGACGGCAGGTCGAACACCAGCATCACCATGCCCTTGATGCCCGGCGCGATGCGGAACTTGTCGCTGGAGTAGTTCAGGTGCGAGAGAAAGTCGCGGTAGAACAGCGTCTTTCCCTGCTTGGCCAGGCCCAGCGCGTTGTAGATCTCGGCGCGCGGCTTGCGCGGCATGAGCGAGCGCAGGAACTGCACGTAGGCCGAAGGCACCTCCATGTCCACCATGAAGTAGGCCCGCGCAAAGCTGAACAGCATCTGCAGGTCGTCTTCGCCGAACAGCACCGCGTCCACATGGAAGCGGCCTTCGCTGTCGTGCAGGATGGGCAGCGAGAACGGCAGCTCGACGAAGCCGTTGATGATCTTGCCCACCACGTACGCGCCCTTGTTGCGAAAGAACAGGCCCGAGAGCACCTGCACCTGGAAGTTGGCGCGCAGCTTGACCTGGTGAAAGCGCGCCAGAAAGGCCTGCGCCACGCGCCGCGCGTCGCGGCGCAGGTTGGTCCATCGGCCCAGCAGGCCGAAGTCCTCCAGGATGCGCACGACGGTGTCGTCGAGCGAGACTTCGGGCGCATCCTGCGCCGGGTAGTAGGCGCGGTAGTGAGGCGCGTCGCGCGGCTCGATGTACTCGGTGCTGATGGCCGGGCGAACGAAGATGAAGTCGTTCTGGAAGTAGGCCCGGTGCAGGATCTTGGTGGTGACCGAGTTGAAGAAGGTCTCGGCCAGCTCCGGCTGGTGGTGGTTCACCAGAAGGCCGATGAAATGCAGCTTGACCTGGTGCCACACTTCCATGGGCTGCTCGCCGGCCTTGAACTCCTTTTCGAGCCGTGCAACTGCCTCGTGCACCCGCAGGTCGTAGAACTCGATGCGCTCGCGCTGCGCGCGCTGCTGGCCGTGCCAGTCGGCGGTCTCGAAGCGGTGCTTGGCGCGCGCCGACTCGGCACGGAACAACCGGTAGTGCCGGTTGAAGCCGTCCGCCATGGCCTTGGCAATGCCATAGGCCAGCGGCGAGTCCAGGCGCTGCGGGAACATGCGGCTGTCGCGCTTTCGGGGGAAAGGCGGCGAGGACCGATCAGGCAGCCTGGCGCCACTTGGCGCCGATGCGCTCCACGGCCGCCTGGTACACGCCCTCCAGCGCCTCGGTGCTGCGCACCGTCACGCCCAGGTCGTTGAGCAGGCCGTCGTGCACGCCGAAGGCCCAGCCGTGGATGCGCACCGTCTGGCCGCGGCCCCAGGCGTCGAGCATGACCGTGCTCACGCACACATTCACCACCTGCTCCACCACGTTGAGTTCGCACAGCGCATCGGCGCGGTTGGCCTCGGGCAGCGACTCGATGAGCGAGCGGTGGCGGTCGCGCACGTCCTGGATGTGGCGCAGCCAGTTGTCGGCGATGCCGATGCGCGCGCCTTCCAGCGCGGCCTGCACGCCCGAGCAGCCGTAGTGGCCCACCACCATGATGTGCTCCACCTTGAGCCGCTCCACCGCGAACTGGATCGACGACAGCGCGTTCAGGTCGGAATGGACCACGATGTTGGCCACGTTGCGGTGCACGAACACCTCGCCCGGCTCCAGGCCGGTGATCTGGTTGGCCGGCACGCGGCTGTCGGAGCAGCCGATCCACATGTACTTGGGCGTCTGCTGCTTGACCAGGCTGGTGAAGAAACCGGGGCGGTCGCGCTCGATCTGTGCGGCCCAGGCGCGGTTGTGGGAGAAGAGGTCGTTGAGGCTGTTTGGCATGGTGTGGATTCTCTCGGGTGGGATCGGGTG
>JAFECZ010000248.1 GCA_018241905.1 Pseudomonadota bacterium | reverse complement strand
AAGTACCGCAGCCTGACCGCGCCGCTGGCGGTGGGCCGCACGCTGATCGTGGGCGAGGGCACCGGGCAGGTGCTGTTCCTCAACCGTGAAGACGGCGCCGAGGTCAACCGCGTGTCGCCCGATGGCTCTGCCATTGCGGCCGACCCGGTGCTGGCAGCCAACACCGTGGTGGTGGTCACCCGCAAAGGCGGCGTGTTCGGCTACCGCCCTGAATAAGAAAAGCTGAAAGCTGGCATGAAACCGGTCATCGCGCTGGTCGGGCGCCCCAACGTGGGCAAATCGACACTGTTCAACCGCCTCACGCAATCGCGTGATGCGATCGTGGCCGACTTTGCCGGGCTCACGCGCGACCGTCACTACGGCAACGGCCGGGCCGGCAAGCGCGAGTACATCGTCATCGACACCGGCGGCTTCGAGCCCGACGCGGGCAGCGGCATCTTCAAGGAGATGGCCAAGCAGACCCGCCAGGCGGTGGCCGAGGCGGACGTGGTGATCTTCGTGGTCGATGCGCGCGACGGCCTGTCCGCCCAGGACCACGACATCGCCAACGAGCTGCGCCGCCTGGGCAAGCCCTGCCTGCTGGCCGCCAACAAGGCCGAGGGCATGAAGAGCAGCGCCAAGCTGGTCGACTTCTACGAGCTGGGCTTTGGCGAGGTGCATGCCGTTTCGGCGGCGCACGGCCAGGGCATCCGCGACCTGATCGACCTGGCGCTGGAGCCGCTGGACCTGCCCGAGCCCGAGGAAGAAGACGAAGAGGACGACGCCACCAAGCCGATCCGCCTGGCCGTGGCCGGCCGGCCCAACGTGGGCAAGTCCACCCTCATCAACACCTGGCTGGGCGAAGAGCGCCTGGTGGCCTTCGACCTGGCCGGCACCACGCGCGACGCCATCTCGGTGCCTTTCGAGCGCAATGGCCAGCGCTTCGAGCTGATCGACACGGCAGGCCTGCGTCGCAAGGGCAGGGTGTTCGAGGCCATCGAGAAGTTCTCGGTGGTCAAGACGCTGCAGGCCATCGAGTCGGCCAACGTCGTGCTGCTGCTGCTCGATGCAACCCAGGGCGTGACCGACCAGGACGCGCACATCGCGGGCTACGTCCTGGAGAGTGGGCGCGCCGTGGTGCTGGCCATCAACAAGTGGGACGCGGTGGACAGCTACCAGCGCGAGCAGCTGCACCGCCAGATCGAGACGCGCCTGGCATTTCTCAAGTTCGCCTCGCTGCATTTCATCTCGGCCACCAAGCGCCAGGGGCTGGGCCCGCTGTGGCAGTCCATTGCCCAGGCCCACAAGGGAGCCACGCGCAAGATGTCCACGCCGGTGCTCACCCGCGTGCTGCAAGAGGCCGTGCAGTTCCAGACGCCCAAGAAGAGCGGCATGTTCCGGCCCAAGATGCGCTATGCGCACCAGGGCGGCATGAACCCGCCCGTGATCGTGATCCACGGCAACTCGCTCGAGCACGTCACCGATGCTTACAAGCGTTTTCTCGAAGGGCGCTTCCGCAAGGAGTTCGACCTGGTCGGCACGCCCTTGCGCATCGAGTTCAAGACCTCGCACAATCCGTACGCCGACAAGGACGAGTAGGGCATGCACCGGGAGCGTGCGGACCCACGAAGGTTCCGCCGCCCGAGTGCCTTTATTTTTCCAAGGCCATTGGTTTGCCGTGCTGCGGTGCGGAAGCCGTGTGTTAAGGTTAGCTATCCAACAACAACCTCTTGAACACGGAGAATATCGTGAGCAACAAAGGGCAGCTTCTTCAAGACCCATTCCTGAACACCCTGCGCCGTGAGCACGTGCCGGTGTCGATCTATCTGGTCAACGGCATCAAGCTGCAAGGCCAGATCGAATCCTTCGACCAGTACGTTGTCCTCCTGCGCAACACGGTGACCCAGATGGTCTACAAGCACGCAATCTCCACCATCGTGCCGGGACGCGCGGTCAACTTCTCGACCAACGAGAGCGACGACGCGGCCTCCTGACCGGCACGGCGCGGCCCCTCTGACCAGGGCGCCGCGTTTCCTGAACGGTCTTACCCCGCTTGTCTGAAAACACTCCCCAACAACAAGAAGGCGCCGCAATCCTCGTCGGCGTCGATTTCGGTCTCCCGCATTTCGACAGCGAGCTCGAAGAACTCGGCTTGCTCGCCCAGACCGCTGGCCTCACGCCGGTGGAACGCCTCACCTGCAAGCGCAAGGCACCCGATGCCGCGCTGTTCGTGGGCAGCGGCAAAGCCGACGAAATCCGCGAACTGGCGCAGATGCACGGTGCCAGCGAAGTCATCTTCGACCAGGCCCTGAGCCCGGCCCAGCAGCGCAATCTCGAGCGTGCCATCGGGCTGGCCGTCTACGACCGCACCTTCCTCATCCTGGAGATCTTCGCGCAGCGCGCGCGAAGCCACGAGGGCAAGCTGCAGGTCGAACTGGCGCGCCTGCAATACCTCAGCACCCGCCTCGTGCGCCGGTGGTCCCACCTGGAGCGCCAGCGCGGCGGCATCGGCACGCGCGGCGGCCCTGGCGAAACCCAGATCGAACTGGACCGCCGGATGATCGGCGAAGCCATCAAGCGCACCCGCGAGCGCCTGGCCAAGGTGCAGCGCCAGCGCGGCACGCAGCGTCGCCAGCGCGAGCGGCGCGGTGCCTTCAAGATCTCGCTGGTGGGCTACACCAACGCCGGCAAGTCATCGCTGTTCAACGCCATGGTGAAGGCGCGCGCCTATGCGGCCGACCAGCTCTTCGCCACGCTGGACACCACCACGCGCCACCTCTACCTGGGCGAAGGGGCAGGGCAGGCCTCCATCTCCGACACCGTGGGTTTCATCCGCGAACTGCCGCACGGCCTGGTCGACGCCTTCAAGGCCACGCTGCAGGAGGCGGTGGACGCCGATCTGCTGCTGCACGTGGTGGATGCCTCCAACCCGCATCACCCCGAACAGATGGTCGAGGTGCAGAACGTGCTCCAGGAGATCGGTGCCGACGGCATCCCGCAATTGCTGGTGTTCAACAAGCTCGACGCCATCGATGCATCGCAGCGGCCGCTGCGACTTGAGGACACGGTCGAGGTCGACGGCACCCAGGTCGATCGCATCTTCCTGAGCGCCCGCACCGGCGAGGGCGTGCCGGCCCTGCGCGAGGAACTGGCGCGCCGAGCCCAGGCCAGCGTGCAGGCGATGTCCCTTGCGGATGCTGCGCCTTTGCATGGGGCCGTGCATTGATTGGCACAATCGGCGCCACTGAATTTCCATGAGAAGAAAAGAAAGCGAATGATTGCAAAGCCACTGTGGAGTCGATTCCGCGGCATGTTCAATCTGAACGACGGCCGCTGGGGGCGCGGTGAGGATGGGGGATCCGAGGGCGAACGTCCCAACGGCCAGCGTCCCGATGAGCCATCGGGCCGACCGCCCGCGCCGCCGGAACGCCCCCGTGGCCAGGGCCCCAACCAGGGCCCGCCCGACCTGGACGAGCTCTGGCGCGACTTCAACCGCAAGCTCGGCGGCCTGTTCGGCGGCCGGGGTGGCGGGCAATCGCCCATGGGCGGCAACGGCGGCAATGGCGGCAACGGCAACTACAAGCCCGACATGAAGAACGCCGGCTTCGGCCTGGGCCTGGTGGCCGTGGTGGCCCTGCTGATCTGGCTGGGCACGGGCTTCTTCATCGTGCAGGAAGGCTCGCAGGCGGTCATCACCCAGTTCGGCCGCTACAAGTCGACCGTGGGGGCAGGCTTCAACTGGCGCCTGCCGTATCCCATCCAGCGCCACGAGATGGTGGTGGTCACGCAGATCCGCTCGGCCGATGTAGGCCGCGACTCCATCGTGCGCTCCACGGGCCTGCGCGAATCGGCCATGCTCACCGAGGACGAGAACATCGTCGAGATCAAGTTCGCCGTGCAATATCGCCTGAGCGACGCCCGTGCCTACCTGTACGAAAGCAAGGCGCCCGCCGAGGCCGTGATCCAGGTGGCCGAGACCGCGGTTCGCGAAGTGGTCGGCAAGATGAAGATGGACGCCGCCCTGGCCGAGGAGCGCGACCAGATCGCCCCGCGCGTGCGAACCCTCATGCAGACCATCCTCGACCGCTACAAGGTGGGCGTCGAAGTGGTGGGCATCAACCTGCAGCAAGGCGGCGTTCGTCCGCCCGAGCAGGTGCAGGCTGCCTTCGACGACGTGCTCAAGGCCGGCCAGGAGCGCGAGCGCGCCAAGAACGAGGCCCAGGCCTATGCCAACGACGTGGTGCCGCGCGCCACGGGTACCGCCTCGCGCCTGAAGGAAGAATCCGAAGCCTACAAGGCCCGCATCGTGGCGCAGGCCCAGGGTGACGGCCAGCGCTTCGGCCAGGTGCTGGCCGAGTACCAGAAGGCGCCCCAGGTCACGCGCGACCGCATGTACGTGGACGCCATGCAGCAGATCTACAGCAACACCACCAAGGTGCTGGTCGAATCCAAGCAAGGCTCCAACCTGCTGTACCTGCCGCTGGACAAGCTGACGCAGCTGAGCGGCCAGTCCGCCAACGTGGGCGCGCCGGCCGATGCACCGCCGGCCAGCGTGGCCGGCGCCACGCCGCCCCAGTCCTCCCTGGTGGCCCCGGGCGGCGACTCGCGGGCCCGCGACGGCCGCTCGCGCGACCGGGACGTGCGCTGAAGGCCCGCAGCATCAGAAGAAGAAAAGCCTGACATGAACAGAATCGGATTCATCGCAACGTCATTCCTCATCGCGCTGGTCGTGCTGAGCTCGACCCTCTTCGTGGTCGACCAGCGCCAGTTCGGCGTGGTCTACGCCCTGGGCCAGATCAAGGAAGTCATCACCGAGCCGGGCCTCAACTGGAAGCTGCCGCCGCCGTTCCAGAACGTCTCGTACATCGACAAGCGCCTGCTCACGCTGGCCAGCGTCGACCCCGAACCCATGCTCACGGCCGAGAAGCAGCGCGTGGTCATCGACTGGTACGTGCGCTGGCGCATCACCGATCCGCAGGCCTACATCCGCAACGTGGGCCTGGACGAAAATGCGGGCGCCAACCAGCTCAACCGCGTGATCCGCAATGCCTTCCAGGAGAACATCAACAAGCGCACCGTGCGCGACCTGATCTCGGTGCGCCGCGAGGCGCTGATGGCCGACGTGCAGCGCGAGGTGCTGGACGTGGTCAAGGGCACCAAGCCCTGGGGCATCGACGTGGTGGACGTGCGCATCACCCGCGTGGACTACGTGGAGGCCATTACCGAATCGGTCTATCGCCGCATGGAGGCCGAGCGCAAGCGCGTGGCCAACGAGCTGCGCTCCACCGGCATTGCCGAAGGCGAGAAGATCCGCGCCGACGCCGACCGCCAGCGCGAGGTGATCGTGGCCAACGCCTATCGCGACGCACAGGCGATCAAGGGGCAGGGCGATGCCCAGGCCGCCGGCATCTACGCCGATGCCTTCGGCCGCGACCCGCAGTTCGCGCAGTTCTACCGCAGCCTCGAGGCCTACAAGCAGAGCTTCAACAAGAAGGGCGACGTGATGGTGCTCGATCCCTCGAGCAGCGACTTCTTCCGCGCAATGCAGGGCTCCGGTGCGCCCGCCCCGCGCCGCTGAGCCGCGCGGCGGCAACGGCGGCGCAAGACCAGTGGCGGGTGACGTGTGAGCAGCGAAGTCTTCTGGAGCGCGCTCGCCCTGGTCCTGGTCATCGAAGGCCTGCTTCCCTTCCTGTCGCCAGGCACCTGGCGCCGCGGTTTTACCCAGTTGCTGCAACTGCGCGACGGGCAGCTGCGCTTCTTCGGACTGTGCAGCATCGTCGTCGGATTGCTGCTTCTTTGGCTCTTTGGGTAAGGTGGGTGTAACGGGGCCTGTAAAATCCCTGTTTTAACAGCCTGGAACTTTTGTTCCGTCGCCCCTGACATGTCTGCCTGGGTCCTCCCGGATCACATTGCCGATGTGCTGCCCTCGGAGGCACGCCACATCGAGGAACTCCGACGCCAACTCCTGGACACCGCCCGCAGCTACGGCTACGAGCTGGTGATGCCGCCGCTGCTGGAGCACCTGGAGTCGCTGCTGTCGGGCACCGGCGAGGCGCTCGACCTGCTGACCTTCAAGCTGGTCGACCAGCTCTCGGGCCGCTCCATGGGCCTGCGTGCCGACACCACGCCGCAGGTCGCCCGCATCGACGCCCACCTGCTCAACCGCCAGGGCGTTGCCCGCCTTTGCTACTGCGGCCCCGTGCTGCATGCGCGGCCCGATCGCCCGCATGCCACGCGCGAGCCGCTGCAGTTCGGCGCCGAAATCTATGGCCACGCCGGCATCGAGGCCGACATCGAAAGCCTGCGCCTTGCGCTCGACTGCCTGCGCGCTGCCGGCATTCGCGAGGGTGCCGTGGTCGACCTGGCCGACGCGCGCATCGAGCGCGCGCTGCTGGCCGGCGCCACCACCGATGCCGCCGTGGTGGCCCGCGTGCACGCGGCCCTGGCCGCCAAGGACGCGAGCAGCCTGCGCGAGATCACCAAGGACTTCCCGGCGGCCTCGCGCGACGGCCTGCAGGCCCTGGTGCAGCTCTTCGGCGATGCCAAGGTCCTGGACGAGGCTCAAAAGGCCCTGGCCGGCGTCCCCGGCGTGGAGCAGGCGCTGGCCGAACTGCGGCTGATGGCCCGCTACCTCGATGGCGCCAGCCTGAGCTTCGACCTGGCCGACATGCGCGGCTACGCGTACTACAGCGGCATGCGCTTCGGCATCTACGTGCCGGGTGCGGCCGATGCGCTGGTGCGCGGCGGCCGCTACGACGAGGTGGGCGCCGTGTTCGGCCGCAATCGCCCCGCCGTCGGCTTCAGCCTCGATGTGCGCGAACTGGTCGGCGTGCTGCCGGCCCGTCCGCTGCGCGCGGCCATCCGCGCGCCGTGGCGCGACGCCGCGGGCTTGCGCGACGCCATTGCCGCGCTGCGCGCCAAGGGCGAGACCGTGGTGTGCGTGCTGCCCGGCCACGACAGCGAAATCGACGAATTCCATTGCGACCGAGAGCTCGTGGAGCAGGGCGGCCAATGGAACGTGAAACCCATCTGAACAGCAAAGCAATTGGAATGAACATGAGCGCAACCACCGGAAGAAACGTGGTCGTCGTCGGCACCCAGTGGGGCGACGAAGGCAAGGGCAAGCTGGTCGACTGGCTGACCGAGAGCGCCCAGGGCGTGGTCCGCTTCCAGGGCGGCCACAACGCGGGCCACACGCTGGTCATCAACGGCGTGAAGACGGCGCTGCACCTGATTCCCAGCGGCATCATGCGCCCGGGGGTCAAGTGCTACATCGGCAACGGCGTGGTGCTGTCGGCGGCCAAGCTCATCGAGGAAATGGAAGGCCTGGAAAAGGCCGGCGTCGAGGTGCGTTCGCGCCTGCGCATCAGCGAGGCGTGCCCGCTGATCCTGCCTTTCCATGCGGCGCTGGACGTGGCGCGCGAGGCCTACCGCGAAAAGGGCGGCATCGAGAAGATCGGCACCACCGGCCGCGGCATCGGCCCGGCCTACGAAGACAAGATCGCTCGCCGCGCGCTGCGCGTGCAGGACCTCAAGCACCCCGAGCGCTTCGCGGCCAAGCTGCGCGTGCTGCTCGATCTGCACAACCACGTGCTGGTGGAAGTGCTGGGTGCGCAGGCGCTGGACTTCGACACCGTCTTCAACGAGGCCATGCGCCACGCCGAGATCGTGCTGCCCATGGTGGCCGACGTGTCGCGCGAGCTCAACGAGGCGCACCGCAATGGCGAG
>JAFECZ010000247.1 GCA_018241905.1 Pseudomonadota bacterium | reverse complement strand
TAGTGCAGCGACAGGCTTGCGACAACGATACCGAGATCGGCTGCTTCCTCGGGAAACGGATCGCGCGTGTCTCGACATTCGATTCGTGCCGATGGAGCACGCAGCTTTGCCGCGGCAACCGAAGCGCGGGAGAGATCAAATGCCACAACGTCCAGTCCAGCACCCAGCAGGGTGACGGTATCGTCGCCGTGGCCACATCCGATTTCGAGAACGGGCGCACCGCCACTGCGCTGCGTCATCAAGTAAGCCCAGCGGTCGAGCCAGCGGTCGGAGAACATCTCAATCGAGCCTTGGCGGCCACATCTGCGCAGCGTGGAGCACTCGAAGAATGGTCACGGCGCGCTCATCCTCGACGTAGACCACGACATAGTTGGGGCGCACCACCATCTCCCGGGTTCCTGTGACCCGGCCCGCACGGTACAGCTTGGGTTGCAGCGCCAAGTTCTCGACTTTGCGTTCGATCTCGTCGAGCAGGCGAACGGCCGCATCAAGGTTGTCTTGCGCGATGTAGTCGATCAGCGCCAGAAGGTCTTCACGCGCCGCCTGCCGCCAATCAACTTCGATCACGGCGCTTGCGATCGATCAACGCTCTGGCGTCTGCCATGACTTGCTTGTGTGCAATCGGGGGCCGCTCGTCCGCCAGGGCCTCTTGAACCTTTGCGCGAAACCAGGCGTCATGGGCTTGAGGATCCACCGTGAGGCCCACAGGCAGCCCGCCCTCCTTGGCCACGCGCGTCAAAAGTATGCGCACGGCGTCCGACACAGTGAGGCCGAAATGGGCCAAGGTCGCGCTCGCTTGCGCCTTGAGTTCCTCATCCACTCGCACGTGGAGCATCGAAGTCTGTGCCATCGCATTACCTCGCTGGATAGTGGAGTCGAGTGTATCTCATATGAGAGACACTTGATCCGTTGCGCCACCCCAAAAACAAACAGGCCCCGAAGGGCCTGTCGATGTTCAGAGCAACCGAGTATCAGAGCACTTCGAACACGCCCGCAGCACCCATGCCGCCGCCGATGCACATCGTCACCACGACCTTCTTCGCGCCGCGGCGCTTGCCTTCGATGAGCGCGTGGCCCGTCAGGCGCTGGCCGCTCACGCCGTAGGGGTGGCCCACGGCGATGGCGCCGCCGTTGACGTTCAGGCGGTCGTCCGGCAGGCCCAGCTTGTCGCGGCAGTACAGCACCTGCACGGCGAAGGCTTCGTTCAGTTCCCACAGGTCGATGTCGCCGACCTTCAGGCCCAGCTTGGCCAACACCTTCGGAATGGCGAAGACGGGGCCGATGCCCATCTCGTCGGGCTCGCAGCCGGCCACGGCAAAGCCGAGGAAACGGCCCAGGGGCTTGAGGCCCTTCTGCTGCGCGAACTTCTCGCCCACCACCACGCAGGCGCCGGCGCCGTCGGAGAACTGGCTGGCGTTGCCGGCCGAGATCAGGCCACCGGGCATGGCCGAGCGGATGCCGCTGATGCCTTCCTTGGTGGTGCCGGGGCGGATGCCTTCGTCGTTCTCGACGGTGACTTCCTTGGTGCGCAGGCCCATGACCGGGTCGGCCACACCGGCCAGCACGGTGATGGGGGCGATCTCGTCCTTGAACTTGCCGGCTTCGAGCGCGGCGGTGGCGCGCTGCTGGCTGCGGGCGCCGTATTCGTCCATGGCGTCGCGGCCGATGCCGTAGCGCTTGGCCACCTGCTCGGCGGTCTGCAGCATGTTCCAGTAGATCTCGGGCTTCTGCTTCATCAGCGCGGGGTCGACCAGCATGTGCTTGTTGGCTTCGTTCTGCACGCAGGAGATGCTCTCCACGCCGCCGGCCACGTACACGTCGCCCTCGCCCGCGATGATGCGCTGGGCGGCGGTGGCGATGGTCTGCAGGCCCGAGGAGCAGAAGCGGTTGATGGTCATGCCCGAGGTGGTGATGGGCAGGCCGGCCTTCAGCGCGATCTGGCGCGCAATGTTGGAGCCGGTGGCGCCCTCGGGCGTGGCGCAGCCCATGATCACGTCGTCGACCAGGGCGCCGTCGATGCCGGCGCGCTGCACCGCATGCTGCACCGCGTGGCCGCCCAGGGTGGCGCCGTGGGTCATGTTGAAGGCACCCTTCCAGCTCTTGGCGAGCGGAGTGCGGGCGGTGGAAACGATGACGGCGCTGGTCATGGTGGGTTCCTTTGCGAGAGAAAAAGAAGGGTCTCTGGTGAATGGGATCAGTCCTGCGTCACGACGGTGCCGGCGTTGCGCAGGAGCTGTTGGTAGAACTGGATCATCTCGACATAGTTGTCGACCGAGATGCGCTCGTTGGTGCCGTGAAAGCGCGGCAGGTCTTCGGGCTTGGCGCGCACCGGCGAGAAGCGATAGACCGCGTCGGAGATGCCGTCCATGTGTCGGCCATCGGTAGCGCCCAGCATCAGGCCGGGCGCAACCACGCCTTCGGGAAACACCTGGCGGATGGTCTTCTGGATGGCCGCATAGCCGGCGCCGTCGATGGGCGACACGGGCGAAGGCTCGGCGTTCTCGGGGTATGGCTGCACCTTGATCGCGTCGTTGGCCACCACCTTGTGCACGTGCTCCTGCAGCGATGCCAGCGTGTCGCCGGGCAGCACCCGGAAGTTGACCGTGGCTTCCACGTAGCCGGGAATCACGTTGTCCTTGTTGCCGCCCTTGATGATGGTCAGCGCCGTGGTGGTGCGCAGCATGGCATTGCTGGCCGGGCTGGCCTCCAGCTGCTTTTGCACCATCGGGCCGAACAGCCACAGGTTGGACAGCGCCACGCGGCCGAAGCCTTCCATCTCGGGCGCCAGCGTGTCGAACATGCTGCCCGCCACGCTGCCACCCAGGCTGGCAGGCATCTGCTGCGCCTCCAGCTTCGCCAGCGCCGAGCCCATCTGGCCGATGGCGCTGCCATGAAGCGGCGGCATCGACGAGTGGCCCGGTGTCGCGTCCAGCTTGAGCCTGAAGCTGGCATAGCCCTTCTCGGCCACGCCCACCAGCGCCGCAGGCTTGGTCATGCCCGGCATCACGCCTTCGGTGACCAGCAGGCCTTCGTCGATGATCCAGGCGAAGCGCACGCCCTGCTCCTTCAGGCGCTTGGCGATGGGCACTGCGCCGCGCAGGCCGCCCACCTCTTCATCCGCGCCGGAGATGAGGTAGATGGTGCGCTGCGGCTTGAAGCCGGACTTGGCCAGCAACTCCAGCGCTTCCATCTGCGCCAGCAGGTTGCCCTTGTCGTCCCAGGCGCCGCGGCCCCAGACGTAGCCGTCCTTGATGGTGCCGGCAAAAGGCTCGACGGCCCACTTGTCCTCGGTACCCGAGGCGATGGGCACAACGTCCTGGTGCGCCATCAGCGCAACCGGCTGCAGCTTGGGGTCGCTGCCCGGCCAGACGTAGACCAGGGCATGGTTGCCCGGCTCCTCGAGCTTCATCACGCCGTGAAGGGCGGGAAACTGCTCGCGCAAGTAGGCGTGCAGCTTCTCGAACTCACCGGCGTTGGCCTGCGGGTCTTCCTGGCTGCTGATGGTCTTGAAACGGACCGCGCCGGCCAGGCGCCCGGCCACGGCCTGCGCGTCCACCGGCGCCTTCTGCAGCGGCTCCACCGCAATCTGGCGCGAGGGTGTGCGCCAGGTCTTGATGCCCACCGCCGCCGCCAGCGCCACAAGGGCCAGCAGCAGCAACAGGGCGATGCGCTTGACGATTGCCACGTTGACTGCTCGTACCTGTGGATCAGCCGAAGGACTTGCCTTCGGCGGCCAGCTTGGCCAGCAGCGGCGCGGGTTGCCAGAAGGCCGCGTCGTCGCGCGGGTTCAGCGCAAAGCGGCGCATGGTGGCGGCCACGTTGTACAGGCCCACCTGGCTGGCGTAGTGCATCGGGCCGCCGCGCCAGATCGGGAAGCCGTAGCCCGTCAGGTACACCATGTCGATGTCGCCGGCCTTGGAGGCAATGCCGTCTTCCAGGATGTGTGCGCCTTCGTTGACCAGGGCGAACACCAGGCGCTGGACGATTTCCTCGTCGGAGATCTTGCGCGGCGTGATGCCCAGTTCCTTGCGGTGGTCCTCGATCATCTTGTTCACGAGTTCGCTCGGGATGGCGTCGCGCTTGCCGGCCTGGTAGTCGTACCAGCCCGCGCCGGTCTTCTGGCCGAAGCGGCCCAGTTCGCACAGCTTGTCGGCGGTGCGGCTGTACTTCATGTCGGCGCGCTCCACGGCGCGGCGCTTGCGGATGGCCCAGCCGATGTCGTTGCCGGCCAGGTCGCCCATGCGGAACGGGCCCATGGCAAAGCCGAACTTCTCGATGGCCTTGTCCACCTGCTGCGGCGTGGCGCCTTCATCCAGCAGGAAGCCTGCCTGGCGGCTGTACTGCTCGATCATGCGGTTGCCGATGAAGCCGTCGCACACGCCCGAGACCACGGCCGTCTTCTTGATCTTCTTGCCCAAGGCCATCACGGTGGCCAGCACGTCCTTGGCGGTCTTCTCGCCGCGCACCACTTCGAGCAGCTTCATCACGTTGGCCGGGCTGAAGAAGTGCATGCCGACCACGTCCTGCGGGCGCTTGGTAAAGGCGGCGATCTTGTTCACGTCCAGTGTCGAGGTGTTGGAGGCCAGGATGGCGCCCTGCTTGGCGACCTCGTCGAGCTTCTTGAACACCTGCTCCTTGACGCCCATTTCCTCGAACACGGCCTCGATGATGAGGTCGCAGTCCTTCAGGTCGTCGTAGCTCAGCGTGGTGGACAGCAGCGACATGCGCTGGTCGTACTTGTCCTGCTTGAGCTTGCCCTTCTTGACCTGGGCTTCGTAGTTCTTCTTGATGATGCCGATGCCGCGGTCCAGGGCTTCCTGCTTCATCTCGAGGATCTTGACGGGGATGCCCGCGTTCAGGAAGTTCATCGAGATGCCGCCGCCCATGGTGCCGGCGCCGATCACGCCCACCGTCTTGATCTCGCGCTTGGGGGTGTCTTCCGGCACGTCCGGAATCTTGCTGGCGGCGCGCTCGGCCATGAAGAGGTGGCGCAGCGCACTCGATTCGGGCGTGAACATCAGGGCCGTGAAGATGCGGCGCTCCTCGGCCATGCCGTCGTCGAACTTCATCTTGGTGGCGGCCTGCACGGCGTCCACGCACTTGAGCGGCGCCGGGAAATTCCTGGACATGCCGCCGACCATGTTCTTGGCGAACTGGAAGTAGGCGTCGCCCTGCGGGTGCTTGCACGGCAGGTTGCGCACCAGCGGCAGCTCGCCGCCCTTGCCCGCCACGTCCTTGGCGAAGGCAATGGCTTCTTCGACCACCGACTCGGCCGAGGCGGCCATCTTGTCGAACAGCTTCTGGCCCGGCAGGCTGGCCAGCAGCTCGCTCTTGACCGGCTCGCCGCTCACGATCATGTTCAGCGCGGTCTCCACGCCCAGCACGCGCGGCAGGCGCTGCGTGCCGCCCGCGCCGGGGATCAGGCCCAGCTTGACTTCGGGCAGCGCAACGTTGGTGCCCGGCGCGGCCACGCGGTAGTGGCAGCCCAGGGCCAGTTCCAGGCCGCCGCCCATGCACACGGTGTGGATCGCGGCGACCACCGGCTTGGTGGTGGCTTCCACCGCCAGGATGACCGACAGCAGGTTGGGCTCGGCCAGCGCCTTGGGCGAGCCGAATTCCTTGATGTCCGCGCCGCCCGAGAAGGCCTTGCCCGCACCGGTGATGACCACCGCCTTGACCGCCGCATCCGCCTGCGCCTTGGCCAGGCCCTCGGTGATGCCCAGGCGGGTCGCATGGCCCAGGCCGTTGACCGGCGGATTGTTCAGGGTGATCACGGCCACGTCGCCGTGGACTTTGTATTCAGCGGTCATGCTGCTTTCCTTTGGATGGGAAGAAAAAATGAGATGAATCCGAAGACGCCGCCGCCCGCATCAAAGCCGCGGGCCGGCAACGTCTTGCACAAAAAGCACGGACGTTCTTTTTTTGGCGATTCTAGGACGATGTCCCGCGCGCTTCGAGTCGCAACCGGGACAAAGCCGGGGCCTCTTTGCGGACCCCTGCAGGATCAGACTTCCAGCCACTCCTTGCGGGTGGCCGCATCGGCACGCAGCGAATCGGGCGTGCCATCGAAAACGATCGTACCGTGCCCCATGACCAGCGCGCGATCCGAAATGTGCATCGCAATGGTCAGTTTCTGCTCAATCAGCAACACGGAGATGCCGCGGTCCTTCAGGCGCTTGAGGTACTCGCCCACCAGCTCGACGATCTTGGGCGCCAGCCCTTCCGTGGGCTCGTCGATGATGATCAGGTCGGGGTCGCCCATGAGCGTGCGGCACAGCGTGAGCATCTGCTGCTCGCCGCCCGAGAGCACGCCGGCCTCGGTGTGCTGGCGCTCCTTCAGGCGCGGGAACATGGCGTACATGTCCTCGAAGCTCCAGCGGCTGCCCTTGCCGCTGCCCTTCTGGCCCAAAAGCAGGTTCTGGTGCACCGTGAGCTTGGGGAAGATGTCGCGGTTCTCCGGCACATACCCCAGCCCCAGGTGCGCCACCTCGTAGGCCTTCTTGCGCAGGATGTCCTGGCCCTGCCAGTGCAGCTGCCCCTCGGCATGCACCAGGCCCATGATGGCCTTGGCCGTGGTCGAGCGGCCAGAGCCGTTGCGGCCCAGCAGCGCCACGATCTCGCCCTTGCCCACCTCGAAGGAAACGCCATGCAGCACATGGCTCTTGCCGTAGTAGGCGTGAATGTCTTGCAGCTTCAGCATGAAATGGCCTCCCGCCGGGCCGCCCCAAGGGAGGCCACGCCCCCTTGGGGGGCAGCGAATACACGAAGTGATGAGCGTGGGGGCATAGGACTAGTGTCCCCCTTGGGCATGAGCCACGGGCGAACCCAGATAGGCTTCCTGCACGCGCGCATTGGCGCGCACCTTGTCCGGCGTGTCGAAGGCGATCACCTCGCCATACACCACCACGGCGATCTTGTCGGCCAGGCCGAACACCACGCCCATGTCGTGCTCCACCGTGAGCAGCGTGCGGCCGGTGGTCACCTGGCGGATGAGCGCGATGAAGTGCGCCGTCTCGGTCTTGCTCATGCCGGCCGTGGGTTCGTCCAGCAGGATCACCTCGGCGCCGCCGGCAATGGTGACGCCGATTTCCAGTGCGCGCTGCTCGGCATAGGTGAGGTTCACCGCCAGCACGTCGCGCTTCCTGGCCAGGCCCACCTGCACCAGCAGCTCTTCGGCGCGTTCGTTCGCGTCGTCCAGGTTGGAGAGAAAGCGCAGGAAGGTGTACTTGTAGCCCAGGCTCCACAGCACGCCGCAGCGCAGGTTCTCGAAGACGCTGAGCTTGGGAAAGATGTTGGTGATCTGGAAGCTGCGCGAGAGCCCCTTGCGGTTCACCTCGAAGGGCTTGAGCCCGTCGATGCGCTCGCCCTTGAGGTGCACCTCGCCGCTGCTGGGTGCCATGCGCCCGCTGATGAGGTTGAACAACGTGGACTTGCCGGCGCCGTTGGGGCCGATGATGGCCACCCGCTCGCCGGCCGCCACGGCCAGGTTCACGCCGCGAATGATCTCGGTCTTGCCGAAGCTCTTGCGCAGGTCTTTCAATTCGAGTGCGTAGGTCATGTGCTTCTTGTGCTCCCTGCCCTTACAGGCTGTCGCGGCGCTTGATCTCCGCTTCGATTTCTTCCTGTGCATGGCCCCAGACCACCAAGAACTTGCGGCGCACCACCTCGAACGCTGCCAGGCCGACCAGCAGCAGGCCCGCAGCCAGGGT
>JAFECZ010000246.1 GCA_018241905.1 Pseudomonadota bacterium | reverse complement strand
GAGTCCGAGCGAAAGAGCAACTGGCAATACAGGAGCGAAAGAGGAGCTGGCTGCGATGCTCGCTGTGCATCGAAGTGGCTCGTCTCAAGTGCGAGAGGCTTGGGGGACGCACACGCGGAAGGCATCGTGAAGTGCAATGACCTGGTTCTACGGCTACCGCCGCTTGCGTTTGGGTTCCAGGCGATGAGTTCGCTTTCACCCCGATCGACGAACAGCCCATCGGGTACTATCGCTGCCTCCCATATGCTCTCGCGCAACTCGGACGCGGATCGCTGGCCTCTTCGGATCGGAGGAAGGTCCGCTGCGACGGCCTGCTTCGCTTGGCACTCGTGCGGCCGATTTTGCGAAAGGTGGGTACCGGCGGGCAGGTTCCCGAAGAACTTGCGATTTGCCCATAGTGCTACGACCTTCGTTCCCGGAGCCGTCTGGCCTCGGCGTGCCTGGACGTACGCTTGGGTGAGTGAGCATTTCATGCAACCTCCTATAGTGGTCGGACAGTGCCGCGTGAGGTGACCGCTCGCGACGCGCCGCGGGCCTGCACCAGTCGGGTGCGGTACCTTTTGCGATTTGGATGGTGAGATGACTATCTACTAAGCGATTCCCCCAGAAACGCAAACGGGGCCCAGCTAGGGCCCCGCGCATTGTGGGAAGACGATTGCGAATCACGATGCTTCATTTGTAGTTCATGCGGGTGCGATTTTCAAAGACTTCTCTGATGCGCTTTGCCGGTGCCGGATTCGGAGCAGGATGCGCTGCGCGTTGGATCTTCAGCTCACTCGCCAGCGCCCTGAAACAAGCGAGCTATCTCGGTGTCATGCTCGTCGAGGGTGTCGAGCACCTCGAATTTGCCCTTGGCCACGCCAAAGCGCACGCGCCCTGTGCGCGACCGTTGCTGCCGCAACGAGCGGCGCGACCTGCGAACTGCCGACTTCTTTCGACGATTCACGTCTTCGATTTCATGGAGAGTGACTTGGTCAGCGGCGCTCGCGGTGCATCAATACCTCGTCTTCGCGAGAGAAGTGCTTCTTGGACCAGTACACAAACTGGCGATGCCTAGGAAGCGACATTCCTGAGCAACGTTGCTCTGTACACTTGGGTCATCTTCGCGCCTGGTCGGGCGTGCCGTCGCAGGACCGTGGCGAGAACCTCCTTCATTTGGCCGGAAACTGCGGTCGGTTGACGTTGTCGGTGTGTGCTCCACGAGCCCCAATCCGCGAAGTGATTTCCCACTGAGACCGCTAGAGTTCCCGCCGCGAGACAACGCCGATGTCTCGTTGCGAGCGCGCTCGGATGGATGGTCAGTGGAGGATTTCATGGCCATGGTTCTCCACTTTGGTCGACGCGCGCATCTTCACATCACTTGGGGTCGTTAACCAAGCATTTGCGAACCGTCGCAGCATTCATGTCCACCAAGGTTCGTCAATTTGCGCTGCAACATCAGCTCCATGTTATTGATCCAAAAGCAATTGCTGCGCCGACGATATGCGCTTGAGCGCATAACTTCGCAATGGTAAAAGTTCGTCACTTTCCGGCGGGTCGCCTAGGGTGAGCTCCGTGCGGCTTCGTGACTTCAGGCGCGGGTCGATTCAGTCGTGTTGAGCAGGTCCGATTCGCTGGAATGCGGTTTAGGGGGCTGTTTGGTGCTCCTCGTACGCGTTCGCGCGCGGATGATGCGCCGAAGCCGGTTCGATTCAATGTGCTCACCTCGATTTCGGTATTCGAAACCGGTGAGACTCACGCGCATCGGCACTGATCCACGGGGCCGCTGCGAAGCGCCGGCGAAGCGGCACGTCGAGGCGCAACATTCAGCAACGACGGGCTTCGCGGCCGAAGAGATCTCCGGTGACGTCGGAAAACCGGCGCCGCCGGACGCGCTCCGATGTCGAAGCCCAAAGTGGGCGAAGCTTCGCTGTCGATGCATCTTCGCCGCCGATGCCTCGCGAACGAGGCGCGGCTCGTCGAGTGCTCAGGTGACGAAGGAGATCGCGGTGTCGATTCCCTTCGCAAGCGAGGCCCTTGGGCTTCGGGCGCATTTGACGTCGGAACTGGTCGCCGTCTCAACGCTTCGGCCTCGTAGTCCTCGAAAACTATCGCAACGGCCGCGAGGCTTCGGTCACGAAAGAGGGGCGTCGACTTCGCGCAGGCGCTGACTTCGAGGCGCTCGAATCGCACGCGGCGCGCCGCGCCGGGCGGTGGCCGGAGATCGCGCCGAATCCGGTCATGACGGTTCAGTGCGCAGGGGGCGCTGTCGGAAGGGCGATATGGCATGCTCGACGCCGCCTGCCAGCTCAATTCAACGGACTTCGCCCAGGAACCATGAACAAGGACTACGATCCCCGCGACTACGGCCCAGTGCCCGTATGGAGGCTCGTTGACCTCGAGACCGAGGTTAGGCGTCGGGACGGAGCCGATGCTGCGCTCAGGGTTGGGGCATTCGCTCGATCCGTTGACGACCGAATCAAGTTCGCGACCTACCACTATCAGGAGGCCGTGCGCTTGCTCGGGGATGAACTGGAAAAGATGAACCCTGCGGAGGGCTTCGTCTATTTCCTCACCCGTGACGCCGAGGCTTGGTGGATTGAGAGCAATGCGCGGGCAGCCCTAACTGCATTCTTTCAATGCCTGCATCCGATCGAGGATCACCTCGCGCACGCAATCTACTACGGCTTGAGACTCGACAACAACCCTGCGACTCGGATCGATGAAACCAAAATCTATCTGAGCTCTGTCCGATCGAAGCTCAGCGGCTGGCCGGAGCTCATGGAAGTGGTAGGCCACATGTGGGGCGATTCAGCACTCCAGTACGTGCGTTCACTTGTGAATCACACCAAACATCGCCACATTGTTCCGATCGGTGTTCATGGGAGCGATACCGCGGCTCCGGGATTGATGATCAGTTCGTTCGTCCACACGGATGGCAAGGGAGCCACCACTCGTTACGCCGAGGAGTGGGCACTTCCGAAAGTTCGGGAGGTCTTCTATGCGATGCAGCGCCACGTGATGAGGATCGGCATCCGGCTGAATTGGGATGTCTCTGCCAGGCGATAGCTCCAATAGTGAATCAGTACGACGGAAGGATCGGCGTCAAGGCGTCCTCGAAGCCCACATGCACCCTGTTCATGCGCGCCATCAACACGGTGTCGCCGGTCAGGATGGCCAGCATCATGGCGCCGATCGTGACCAGGCCGTTGGAACACTCGACGAACTGGCGCAGCATTTGCAATGGGAATCCATCCTCATGGCGTCGCAGCGCATGGATGCGGCCGTGGACGAAGGAGTTCAAAGCGTGAACGCTGGAGGTCGTTGAATCTGCCCAACATCGCGGCGGGTGCGGCCGCCGCCGGTATTGCTGCCGAGGCCCCTTTCAACTGCTTGATCATGTCCGTGGCCATGGGCAGTTTCCGTGCGGCCTGCTCGGACTCAACGGTCGAGTGCGCCGCGGTCAGCGCCACGTCCTCCTCGCTGGCAGCGAACAGCAGCCAGGCCGAGCGAGTCGTTGCCTCGAACTGCAAGCGCATCAGCGGGACGGCCGCTGAGATGAAGCCGCCTGCCACCAGGTGGCGCAGAGCGCGTGCGCGCTCGATGGACAGCGACGCGGCCGTGACGCTCATGCCCATCCGGGGCCGGCCAGGGTAGGTAGGGGAGTCGTCAGGGAGGAGGTTGACGATCGTGTCGTCCAACTCGTCCGAGCGGCGCAGGATCTGTTCGATGAGCATGGCGGGGTGCGCCTAGCAGGATTTGCCGGCGGATTCTGCACGCTCAGCTGGTCGCCACAACGGGCAACTCCCTCGTGTGATTGCGCAGGGCACGGCGAGCAACGGCCGCCCCTCGCGGCATAGAGCAGTCTTCAGTTGAAGCAAGTCAACTGGACCGCTGCGTTCCCTTTCCGGTCATAGGTCCGTCTAACGGTAATGACCGGTTTTCAGTTAGCAGTCGCTCGTCTTGATCCCGGTTCGCCCGTACTCGCTGCATTGCGGGGTTGGCCTGGGACGGCCTCTCTCGGCGGCAACGTCCCGTTGCAGTCGCTGGTCTTTGCATTGGGCGGCGCGAGTTCGGAGCGACATTCAGAACAGGTCGTGTCGTCGGTCTGGCAAGGCGTCGCTGCACTACCTCGAGGACGTCTTCATGCTCCCATCGGGAGATTCGTCTGTAGTCGCGCCTTGGCGTTGGAGGTCGTTGGCTTGGGGACGTACGCTTCGATTCCCCCATCGCTGCATTCCTTGCACAGAAAGGACATCAGTATTGGACAGGCAAAACCATACCTCGAAAGCTGTATTGACGATATGGCGTCTCGGATGGATGTTAACCCCGCCTAAACGAACAAAGTTAAAAGAATTACCTGGTAATCGGCTCATCGTTTTAGGTGCTCTCGAACAAACTCGCGACTTGAACTACATGGACAACTCACGCGAGCGCCGAAGGAGGGGCTCAGAGCTAAGCTAATTCCAATACTGCTGATTGGAGGGGTGTTTTGAGTGAAGATTCAAATGAATTGGTCGAATCTGCCAAATCAGGTGCTGATGGCCTGTTGTTTAATGCCGCCTTGGGTTCGTATGGTTTGGCTTCGACTGAGACGATTGGCAGCTTAGTCGAATTCAATTTCGCCCCAAAGCAGTGTACGCCTGACAACCCATCAGGATCTGACTACACCCAGCGCGCGGTAATGTCCGCTTATGGTGGAATCAAATATCCCGAGCCCACCACAATGCTAGATTCAGAACGCGCATACCAAGAGGTATTCGCAATTCCCTTTGCAGTTGCTGGGACCTTTTTTATTGCCGAAGTGGTAGGCGCGACAACGGTCATGCCAGGATTAACCGTGAAGCAAATCGCCAAAACTCTAACATACCTTGAGCTCAGCCGCGAACTTTTTCGAAGCACAACAGAAAATAGGCCCCAATAACAAGGAGTTCAGTTATGCAAAATTGGATCGAACTTAAGACTAGGCTTATAAATAACAAGCGCTTGGACGCGTTCTTCGCCGCCCCAGCAGGTGCCGGCGTGTCAACCAATCCTGAGTCTTACGAGCCGTTACTAATCAGTCAAAACCTCCGCCGCCTTTCAGAATTATGCGATAGATGTCTGTCGCTTCGAAAGGAAATACGAGAATTGGAGGTTCTGGCCGTCAAAGCAGCGACAGACTATGAACTCTTCTTAGCCACCTCTGCGATCGATGAAAATCTTGAAAAGCTTCGCCTAAATCAGCAAGCAAAGATTGCAGCCGAGGCTGGGTTTCGGCAGGCTAGTGCGGTCTTTGGTCGGAAGGACGAGGTTACTAGGGGGTTGTCTGGCACCTTGGCTAGCAAAGCGCAGGAGCTTGAGCTAGAGCTTCAATCGGCTGACGAAATCTCAAAGCTGCTTGGGGATCGCTGGAGCGCGGTGCGCAAGTTCCAAGCCGCATACTTCTCCAGAACACAAGATCTGGGCAACGCTCACAATTTCGCTGAGCGTGCAGAGAAGCTGGGAGCTATTCTTAGGCAGTGTCTTCTCGAAGCAGGTGACAGAGCCAAGTCGGTGTACGCAGGTCTACTAATCGTATACGGCCGTAAGGCGACGCTTCCAACAATTGACGGCTCGCTGGAGTCAATCGATGCTCTTGTGATATGGACACTTGAAGCCCAGAGACGCCTGTCCCGGAGCACCGAGTCCGAATCGTCATTTGACCTTGTAGTGCCTCTTGTCCAGCCGTGGCTTTCTGGGGGCGGGAGTTTGATCGCCGCAAAGGATTTTGATAGGGCCATAGCTGATCATCCAGGCAGGCCGATAAAGCTTGGTTTCGAAATTCCTCGGGATGTATTTTTTGGCCAAAAGGTGCGATTAAAAGGATTCGGAATCGCGTACGGAAACTCTTATGTATTAGTGTCCCAGAGCGGGATAGACAGCGCTCAAACAGCGGATAGCTTTGTGCGAATGGCTGCAAAGGTTTCCACGCCAGAGCAGTTTTCAGCAGATGGTCAACCCTATCGGCGACCGGATCTCTTTTTCGGAAATATCGGCCTCCACCACAGTTCGCAGCCGATGGCCTATGTCGATGGACCTGCCGTCGAGAACCTAGACCCGTCGGGAAGATGGGAAATTCTTGTTCATCCATGGTTGGTCTGGAAAGACGAATCGTCGCGCTTGGTCTCCGATGGTATTTATCAGCGTAGCATGAAGGATCTGAAGCTTTTCATGCGTCTTTATTTGCCTAGAGCGGATGTAATGACCCCATGAACGATTCAATTAATGGTCTGGCGCGAAAGGGATCGGTCACCTGGACCCTAGAGGGCGCTGCGGGAAATGAAAATTTTGAATCGATCGGACTTTGGCCGCTACGAACGATTGAAAAATCAGGCGCCCTACCGCCGTACGGGCCCTATGACGGCGCGTTTAAAAGCAGATTTGCGTTCGTTGATGAGGTTGCGGAGACTCCTGCAGTGATGATGGGGTTACAACGGTCTGACGGCAAGTACATTTACTACCGAAGTGAAGGAATTCTCATTCGGGAGTCCATTCAGCTTAGTCATGGCTCAGAGCAGCATCCCCAGGGCGTTTTGACTGTAGACGGACAATACACATCTACAGCAGAGTTGTCTGTGAATTGCGTAGAAAACAAGGAAGTTGTCGGTTACGTCCGCTTGTTGGAAAAATTCTTGCCTTCGCAAAATGGGCCAGTGGCGGAAATTAGGGTGCGCTTTTTTGATGACACTACGAGCAAACTCTTGGCCGCCGACAAGGTGAGTCCTTCGAGGCCGCTTTTTAACCTCATCCTCACCCAATTGCCGAAGCACGGGGACGTCTCCGTTGGTCACAGCATCCGCATGTCGGTTTTGACCTCACTGAAATACAGTACGGGCGTTCGCGGGACCTGGGATATAGCAGGGCAAGGAATAGAACTGTCGCTCACAGTAAGTGAGTGAACATTTAAAATCGCACTGACCGCCTTGCGATGCTTCGGCACGACGGTATCGGTCTCCGTCGGCATCGACAGAGTTCTGGGGCGGCCAAACCATCCCTTGGTTGCTGACGAAAGGACGATTTGGAGCGACCCGGAAGTCGGCATAGGGCAGAGGCCGTGCAAAAACAGTTTGAAGTTTGGAGCAGGCTCGACCGGCGCTGACTCTTGCGCACTTTGCGGGTGCACGGAGCGTGGTCTTTTCGAACCGGCGATAGACCCAGTCGAGCCCGTCGCGGGGCTGGTAGTGCAAGTGCAGTTCATCGCCGACAACGGTGAACGTGATGGCGGAATCGGCCACGGTGACGGTTTCTCAGTGAGCTGCCTCAGACGGCGCGCTCCAGAGCCTCTCGAGGTCGACGTCCTCGCTGGCTGGTTGCTTGTGGCTAGGCAGGCGATCCACCTGGATCACCATCGGCAACTCGAAGGCCGTGCCGGTTACGACGCAGCAGCCCTGGGACAGGCCTGGGATGAGGCTGCGAGACAACGCGTCCAGGGTCGAGATGGTGTTGTCGACAAGATAGAGGTCCCGGTCATTTACCAGCCTATGAATGAAGAAGTTATGTAGCTGCGAGACGATGGTGGGAGAGATGTCGGCTGGTCGCTGGCTCGCGATCGTGATGAACATGCCAAACTTTCGACCCTCCTTGATGATTTCCTCGAATTGCTCCAGCCGGTAGTCTTTCCAGGTCTCTGCCTCGCGCGCCGACTGGTCGGACAGGATGTTGTGCGCCTCGTCGACGATGAGGTGGATCGTGCGGTCTGGCGGGTTGGCGACGGTGGTCTTGTGGCTGTTGTAGTAGTGC
>JAFECZ010000245.1 GCA_018241905.1 Pseudomonadota bacterium | reverse complement strand
CAAAGCCGCCGACAGCGCCAGATGCGCCACGTTGACCAGCCAACGCAGGGCCGGATCCTTCTCTCGCAGCTCCGTTTTCCCCAACACCTCGTGGGATCGCGCCAGCGACAACAGGCCGGCGCTGCCTTGCGCGTCAAAGCACGATTGCGACCAACCGATGGCCAGGCCGAAGCTGCGCGCCTCATCCCACAGTTGGGGACTGTCCTGGAACAGGGCGTCGCTCCAGAGCACTGGCGCTGCACAACGCAAACCGTGCGCCACGACCGGATCGAGCGCCAAGTACCCGGCCTCCACATAGCGATGCTGCCAGCGTGCGTCGTAGGTGTTGAGCAGCACGGTGCGCGGCTGCGCCATCGGCCACGCCCGCCGAGCGCCATAGGCGCAGTGCTCGAATCCCAGTGCGGCGGCGGCCCGCGCCACTGCATCGAAGATGGCTTCGGCATCGTGCGCGTCGAGCAGGCCTTGGCTCAACTCTTCCATCCAGGCATCCATGCGATCCCCCTTGTCGAACCGTCACACCTCCTGTCGAAATCGCAACGTACGGCTGTGCCTGCGCCAGGGCTCACGCGGCGCGCACCTGTGCTGCGGCCGACCCGAAATGAGCCCAGAAGCACATCCAGGCCTCCTGCATGCGTTCGACCTGCTGCTTGAAGCCGTGCGCTTCCTGTGTCGTGCGCAGCAATCGATGGGCCATCTGGAAGGCGCCTTGCTCATGTGCGGCCTCCTGCACCACATGGGTCGAAAAGAAGGTCAGATCCTCGGGCGAGAAGCCCAGGGCCTGCAGCCGCTCGAGCATCAATGGATACGACAGGACCGCCGAGCGCTCGAGAAAGCAGTAGGTGGCCAGCATCACCCCCGGCCGCGTGCTGCGATAGCCCGCGTCGATGGCCTGCACATATCCCAGCACGCCAGGCAGTACGTCGCACGGCGCCAGCGGCAACTGCGCCGGGTCCAACTGGAGGGCCGCGCAGAAGCGGGCGAAGAGCTGGCTGTGCACCGCATCGCGCTGCCCGCTGCCATACTCCTCGAACAGTGCCCTGGTCACTTCGACGAGCGAAGCGTGGTCCTGCATGTCCAGCGCACCGACCACCAGGCCGAGCAACCGGGCCTGGGAACCCGAGAAGAAGTGGTACTGCCGTGCCCAACGCGCGAGCGCCGGGTCGTCGCGACCTCGCAGACTACGGAAGAAGGCCTCCTCGGGCGCGGGCACCTTGAGGGACCGCAGGGTGGTCATGGGCATCGCATGTCTCCTCTCCTGATCGACATCGCTGGCGTGCGCAAGCAGCGCGAATCCGCCGGACCGCTGAACGAAGATATCGACGTGCGCGTCAACTGGGCAAACCACATTTGCTGCGTCCATCCGCAGAAAATCTGCTTGCCAGTCGTCCGCACCGATTGGAGACGCGGCGCGACTCTGCAAGAATGGGTGGCCTGATTCGAGGGAGGCGAGCGAGGTTTCAAGTGCCCATGACGATCGACCGTCTCAGTCTTCCGCCCCTGAAGGCGGTGCGCATGTTCGAAGCCGCTGCACGCTACCTGAGCTTCGTGCGTGCTGCCGAGGAGCTGTTTGTCACGCCCAACGCCGTGGGTCAGCAGGTGCGCCAGCTCGAGTCGCACCTGGGCCAAAAGCTGTTCACGCGCCGCGGCGGCGCCCTGGCTCTCACCAAAGCGGGAGACGCCTACGCGCGTGAGGTACGGCCCGCGCTGCATCAGATCTCGCGCGCCACGGGCGTGCTGATGAGCACCCAGCGCACCCTCACCATCTGGGCACCGCCCACACTGGCCAGCCGCTGGCTGCTGCCCCGCCTTGGCATCTTCCACGCAATGCGCGGCGACATCGATATTCGCGTTTGCGCCGAGATTGCAGAGCCCGATCCGGCACGCCTGGACATCGACCTCGTCATCGAGCACAGCGAGAATCCCGGCACGCCAGGTGCGCTGACCCTGTTCGAGGAAGAGGTCTATCCGGTGTGCAGCCCGGCGCTGCTGGCGCGCTTGCCGCAGCCGCTGACGGCACAAGCGCTGAGATCGATGACGCTGCTGCACACCTCACTGCACGACTTCTGGGAGACCTGGCTGCAGGCCGAGGGCGTGGATACGGGCGGGATGCGGCGCACCCCCTTCTTCAACCAGGCCATGCTGGCGCTGGATGCGGCCGCTGCCGGCCAGGGCGTCGCACTCGCCTGCGATGCGTTGATTGCGCGCGAGCTGCGGGAAGGGCGACTCGTGCCGCCCTTCGGGCGGCGGCTGCGCACAGGGTGGGCCTATCGCCTGGCCGCACCGCAAGGCCGGCTGTCAGCGCAGGAGCTGCAAGCCATGCGCGACGTGCTGCTGTCCACGCCGAGTGGCTGAAGCATTTGGATGCGCCCTGCGCACTGTGGTCATGGGCTGCGGCACGTTCTGCGTCATGTCATCGACATCGCCTCGAAACGCAACATCTCGCGAGGGCCCGACACTCACTGTGGCGCAGCCTCGCGTGCATCGGGCCCCGGGGCCTCGGCGTTTCACACCCCCCCCAGCGAGTGGCGTGTGCGCGACGCGCGCGCACCCAGCCGATCCCATTAGGTGGATGTGGATTCAGCAGACCCCGATCACGGCGCTTTCGACGGTCCTGTCGCAAGCGCGGCCTGCGGTTCGTTCTGATACCTGACGATGACGTGGCCCAGATCGTGGCCCGCTGACATCGTGTGCGGCCCTGAGAACCCTGACCTGAACCCACAAGAATTTCTGGATGCCCAGACCGGTTCCGTTCTCCCCAGTTTGGCCGGAATCAATTCCCTCCTGCTTTCCGGGTACTCAGCCCGACATCGAGGCTTCGACCTCCTCAGCAGCGCCTCGATTGGCTCCAACGCCCTCACCTCACCCCGCTCGATACGCGGCAGCGTGGTCTGCAAGGCTTGCAGCGCACGTACCATCTTCAAGCCCACCCACGTGTCGCCGGATCCGCTCGGTGGTGGTGCCGCTCATCGTGCCGCTCCCGGCTGCCGCGCGATCTCCTCGTACACGCCCAGGGAACGAGTGGCCACTGCATGCCCCGGGCATCAGGCGCAAGGTGGGCCGCTGGTGGCTACTCTGGGTGGTCAGCTGGATCTCGCTGCCGCAAATAAGTGCAGGCTGGCCCCGCGGGCGGCCAGGTCGGTCCGCACCACTCCGCAAACCGAGCACTCTTCGGTCAAGGCCAGGGCGCTGCAGAGCTTGGCGGCCGCGCGCGCGACCAGCTTCTCGGGATTGGAAGCCCCCCGACAAGGAAGGTGAAGCTGGACCGCCAGTGCAGCTCGGCAAATGCCGAGCAGCCCTCGGTACTGTACATAAGCACAGCAGTCTACGGCCTGTCAGTGCGTCGGGTTTTTTCGCGCCGAATGCATTCCGGGTTGCTCATTTGTCGTAAAAATTCGCTCAGAGACATATTTTTGTCGGGAAATCTGATATTTGAATTTCTTTGTCGCGCTAGGTTCTCACGGCGATCAATGATAAAAAACGCGACAAAAATGGCGATCATGGCAAATAATTCCGACAAACCACCCCTTGAAGCCATGGTTGGGACCAAAAAATGCGACACGACGACCTCCTTTACCTCAACGCTGAGCTTTCCCCGGCCGAACAGCGGGCGGTTCAGCGCCGTGTCGCCGCAGGCGAGCTCCACCGAGTACGCAGCGGCATCGCCACCCCGGTGCCGGAAGCAGAGTGGCCTGCCCTCTTCCGACGGGAGAAGGCTCGGATACTTGCGGCGCTCTTTCCGAAAACGGTCGTCGCCTACAGGAGCGCCTACGACGGTATGGTTGCCAGCACCACCTACCTGACCGGCGGCAGCTACGCTCGGGTGACAGAGCTGCCCGGGCTGAGGGTTGTGGTATCGACCGGGCCCGGGCCTGTGGAGGGAGACAAGCCGATCCAAGGGCGCGAGATCTACTTCCCCAGCCCGGCGCGAGTGCTGCTCGATTCAACAGCACCCGCGCCGCGCCGGGACGATCCGCAGTACAGCCGCAAGGTCAGCACTGAGGAGCTCGAGGAGCGATTGATCTCCATCTGCGACGCCCGTGGGGAGCAGGCATTCAACCAATTGCGCGACCAGGTGAAGACAGTTGGCGCGCTGCTGCAGACCCCAGCCGGGCGGCTCGAAGATCTGGATCGTCTGATGGGCGCAATCCTGGGAACTCGGCCCGATCGCAAGATGGCCACCGCACAAGGGATGGGGCGGGCCAAGGGGTACGACTCGCAGCGCATGGACCTGTTTCACAAGCTGGTCCAGGTGCTGAAGGTGACAGAACTGCCGCGGATCGCCGAAGTCGCCGCACAGGCTCCGGCCACGACCAACTTCGCCTTCCTCGAGTCCTACTTCAGCAATTTCATCGAAGGAACCGAGTTCGAAATTGATGAGGCCCGCGCAATCGCGCTGGAGGGCAAGCTCTTCGAGCTTCGTCCCAAGGACTCACACGACATCGTGGGTGTCTTCGACCAGGCCCGCGATCCCTGGCGAGCGCGGTCCATCACCGACATCAAGGCATTCGAGGACATCCTGCGCGAACGGCACGCATTGATGATGGCCGCGCGTCCCGAAGTGCTACCTGGCGAATTCAAGGTAGAGCGCAATTCGGCGGGCAACACCACCTTCGTCGAACCCCGCCTGGTGGTCGGAACGCTGCGAGAAGCGGGCCTGCTCATGCACGATGTAGATGCGGGCCTCCCACGTGCCCTACTCGGAATGTTCATCGTCTCCGAGGTCCACCCCTTCAACGACGGAAATGGGCGGCTCGCGCGCCTCATCATGAACGCCGAGCTGAGCGCGGCCGGCGAGGCGCGCATCATCGTGCCGACTCCGTACCGCGAACAATACCTGGATTGCCTTCGGGAACTCACACGTGCGTCGCGTACGGAGCCCTATTTGGACGCGATGACAAACATCCAGCGCTGGACAGCGGCGTTCGCCTACGACGACCTCGATGCGGCCATCGACATGATGAAGCGGTGCAACGCATTCGAGAAGTCATTGATCAGGCACCAGCTGCATTGGCCACAGGATGTTCAGCAAAAGACGTTGTCGGACGAGGAGGAGGCGGATCCTCGGGGTTGACGCCTCGGGTTGCCGAGCCTGTGAGCCGCATTTGCCGTCTTTCGGCTCAAAATCCGAGCCGATTTGTTTGAAGTGCGGCTCATGAGGACGAGCATGACGACCAGGCATTCAAGAATGCTTCTTTCGGAGAATTTCCAGCTGGCACTTCTCACCGCGGAAGAGACGATTCGTTTGAACAAGATGAATCGCTCGACGATCGACCCGCAGCGCCTCAAGAAGGCGAGCCTCCGGCTCGTCTCGAAACGCGGCGCCCCCTGAATTAAGCTGCTCCCCCTGTGTGCCGTTCAGTGATAGTCGTCCTCACGCCGATGCCGCACGGCAAGACGACCACATCACCCGCGCCCACGATCTCAAATAGCGCGACACAACCTGACCGTCCGAATGAGATCACCAGCTCGCGCGAGAACGGACTCGCGCCTGACTTGCGACAAGTGAAAGGCGAGGTCTTCAGCGTGTCGACACCTGAGGGAACCGCAGCGAGCGCCCGGTCCGCGAGGAAAGATCCCTCCCCCCAGGACGATCAAGCTCTCATTCAATGGCGAAATCGCTTCACGTACGCCCTATGCTTCTGCGCGAACGAACCGAAAGCGCGGGGATGCCCAGGCGAAGAATCTGATGACGGCCGGTATGGCGCGGTGACGTGCTGTTCGTGGCCGCGGCGGCACTCTGGGCGGCCCACTCCCTTCATTTCCGGCGCAGCGGGATGACGCCCTTGCAGGGGTTGTTCGGCGGTTTCCTCAGGGACAGGGCTAGAGCGACTCAGCCGCTGACCAGCTAAGTCACTGACCTTCAAGTTCGCTATTATGGACAAATATGGACAAATTTGTCTAGAATAGCAAAATGCCGCGCAAGCCTCCAATCGTCTTTCCGCAGGAGCAGAGGCTGCTTTCCCAGCTGGGAGAGCGGCTGAAGCTCGCGCGCATGCGGCGAAAGCTGAGCAACGCGGTGGTGGCTCAGCGGGCGGGCATTTCAAGGACCTCCCTCTACAAGGTGGAGGCGGGCGACCCCGGAGCAACTTTGGGTACGTACATGCGAGTCATGGCGGTCCTGGGTCTCGAAGCCGACATCAATGCGCTGGCTGCAGACGACAAGGTGGGCCGGAAGTTGCAGGACCTGGCACTTGAAGCGCCCGCGTCAGCGCCGCGACGTCGGCGAGCTGCCGCCACGGTGCCGCAGCCTCCCGCCGGCCGCACGGACGGCACTGGGAGCGCGTCATGAGCGGTCAAGACAACGCTCTGGAGGTCTGGCTCGATTGCGACCTTGGGCCGCCATGCTTGGTGGGCACCTTGGCGCACGACCGCGGCCAAGTCCGATTCCACTACGAGCGAGCGTGGCTGCGCGACGCGCGCGCGTTTGCGCTCGACCCGGACCTCTCCCTGGACGAAGCGCCGTTCTTTCCCAAGCCCGAACTGGGCAACTTCGGCATCTTCCTGGACTCGTCGCCTGACCGGTGGGGCCAGACGCTGATGAAGCGCCGCGAGGCGCTGCAGGCCAAGGACAAGAAACGCACGCCGCGGACGTTGTACGCCTGGGACTTTCTCATCGGTGTACAGGACTTCACCCGGCAGGGCGCGCTGCGCTTTCGGCTTGCCGGCACGGAGGAGTTCCTGGGCAACGAGAAGATGGCCGCACCACCCATCACCACACTGGGCGAGCTGGAGGCGGTCGCCTATCAGCTAAGCAGCCGCCGCATCGACGACCTTGACGCGCTACGCAAGTGGCTGGCCGTGTTGGTCGCACCTGGCGCGTCCTTGGGTGGCGCACGGCCGAAAGCCAACTTCACTGAGGCGGATGGCTCCCTATGGATTGGCAAATTCCCGGCGCAAGACGACGACCGGGACATCGGTGGCTGGGAGCACATGGTGCATGGTCTCGCGCTGAAGGCGGGAGTGGATGTTCCTGCCGCGAAGGCAGTGCGCCTGAACAACCAGTTCCACACCTTCTGCGTGCAACGTTTTGACCGTGCCAACGGCGTGCGACGGTTCTATGCCTCCGCGATGACCTTGCTTCGCAAGGAGCAGAGCGAGGGCACAAGCTATCTCGAGCTGGCCCAGTTCCTTCGCGGTAAGGGCGACGGTGCACACGCGGACGCCGACCTGGAGCAGTTGTTCCGCAGGGTCGCCTTCAATGTGGCCATTGGGAACAGAGACGACCACCTGCGCAACCACGGGTTCGTACTCGGGGAGACGGGCTGGCGGTTGGCGCCGGCGTTCGACGTCAACCCGAACATCGACAAGGCAGAACACGTCCTCAATATCGACGACGCCGACAACCGGCCTAGTCTCGAAACCGTTCTGACCACTGCAGCCTTCTATGGGCTGACTGAAGAACGTGGAAAGCAGATTGTCGAAGAGGTGGCTTCTGCGGTCGATGGGTGGGAAGACGCAGCTAGGCAAGCCGGCATTGCCCGCGGCGATGTGGAACTCACCGCCGGAGCGCTTTCCGCCCACGCGGAGTATCGGTCCGCGACTCGATAGCGGGGCAAAGGGCTCTCGGCCCTTGAGCCGGCTTGACGAAGAAGCTTGGCGAACTCGGCGGTGAAGGTCCAATTCGCCTCCGGGGTTGGACTGACAACCACGAAGCAGCCCAATTGGCTCGGGTGCGGCAGAGCTGGCTATCGTCGCTCGTGTGGCAAGGTTCGGCCAAGAGCATCGGTGATCGGGCGACCCCAGTAGTTCGCGGAGTTGTCTCTCTAGACTCG
>JAFECZ010000244.1 GCA_018241905.1 Pseudomonadota bacterium | reverse complement strand
GACCTTCAGACGCAAACCGCCTACACCTGGAACCAGCGCCCGATTGCGGCCAATCGCCCGTCGTTCTACGTCTACTCCCTGCTCAGCCCGGCCGACGGCTGCGAGATTGAGCATGTACCCAGGGGCGCGGACCGCTACGCGCCTGCCCGCCCGTGGCAGGGCGGCTACCACGACCCCTGCCGCTTCGGTGAATGGGACTACGCGGGCCGCGCGATCCGGCAGTACCCCGACCAGGACCCGCACCTGCTGCAGATGGCCGACCTGGACGTGCCGGACTTCGAACTGAGGGAGCAGCACATCCTGCGCATCACGCGGGCGGCGAAGCGCTAGCCCGACGCGGCGGATTCTCGGTTTCCCGGTTGACCAAAAAACATCATATGGTTAACCATCTGGCGCCATGCCCACTGCAGCCCGCCACCGTCACGCCGCCCCCGTCGCCCGCAAGTGTCCGCCCCATGACCCGGACGAAGGGCCGGGCTTCGACACCTCCGGCGGCGCCGACGCGAGCGTGGACATGCGCGTCTACGCCGCCATGTCCAAGGCGCTGCTCAGCGGCAAGCTGCGGCCCGGCACGCCGCTGCGCGAACGCACGCTGGCGCAGGCGCTGGACTGCACGCGCGGCGCCATCCGCAAGGTGCTGGTACGACTGGGCTCGGAAAAGAAGCTGATCCTCGAGCACAACCGCGGCGCCTTCGTGCCCAACCCCTCCATCGAGGACATGCGCAGCGTCTACCGCGCCCGCCGCATCGTCGAGGCCGGGCTGATCGCCACGCTGTTCAACCAGCCTTCCCCGGGGCAGGCGACCGCCCTGCGCACCCACGTCGAGGCGGAAGAGCGCGCGCACCACGAGGGGCGCCGCGAAGATGCGATCCGCCTTTCCGGCGAGTTCCACCTCCTGCTGGCACGCATGGCCGGCAGCGACGAACTGCTGGAATACCTGCAGCGCCTGGTGTCCAACACCGAGCTCTACATGGCGCTGTTCGACACCGCCGTGGAGCACGACAGCTGCGCCCCGCACGAGCACGCCCAGATCATCGACGCGCTGGCCGGCAACTCGCTGCCCAGGGCATTGGCCGCGGCCATGAAGCACCTGGACGAGGTGGAGCAGCGGGTGCTTGCCGGCGCCGCGGCCGAACGCAAGGTCGACCTCGCCAGCCTGCTGGCCCGGGCCTAGGCCACGGCCGGATCGCGCGCACCAAAACCGTGCCCATGGCGGCGGAAAGCCCGCGACCGAGGGTTAACGATGTGGCCAGGTCCGGCTTGCGTTGTGTACAACCTGCCCATTGTTTGGTTAACCAAATTAGTTTCAATCTGTTGACATCACGCCGCAGCCCAAACCGCGGCATCGCCCTTTCCACCCTCCCTGCCCCTTCCGGAGTACGTTTCATGAAAAAGATCCTCCTGCCGCTCGGTCTATCCCTGGCGATGGCATTCGGCGCCGGCGCTGCACAGGCCAAGCCGTTCACCTGGACCGCCTCGGCCGATGCCTTGTCGATGGACCCGTACTCGGCCAACCACTCGTTCACGAACTCGTTCATGAACAACATCTACGAGGGGCTGGTGCGCTTCAACGAGAAGATCGAGGTGGAGCCCGCGCTGGCCGAGTCGTGGCAGTCGGTGAGCCCCACCGTGTGGCGCTTCAAGCTGCGCCCCAATGTCAAGTTCCACAACGGCGAGGCTTTCACGGCCGACGACGTGATCTTCAGCTGGCAGCGCGTGCAGACCCCCGGCTCGCTCGCCAAGCTCAACCTGGGTGAAGTCAAGGAGGTGCGCAAGGTCGACAACATGACGGTCGACATCGAGACCAAGGCGCCCTTCCCGCTGCTGCTCAACGCGCTGATGAACCTGCCCGTCATGAGCAAGTCCTGGTGCGAGGCCAACAACGCCAAGGAAGCCAGCGACCTGCAGCAGAAGAAGGAAAACTACGCCAACCGCAATACCAACGGCACGGGCCCCTTCATGGTGAAGTCGCGCGACGTGGACGTGAAGACCGTGCTGATGGCCAACCCCAACTGGTGGGACAAGCCCAAGCACAACCTGAGCGAGGTGGTCTTCACGCCGATCCAGTCGGACGCGACGCGCACCTCCTCGCTGCTGTCGGGCGCGCTGGACGCCACGGTGAGCGTGCCGCTGCAGGACGTGCAGCGCATCAACAGCTCGGGCAACTTCAGCGTGGTGCAGGGCCCCGAGCTGCGCACCATCTACTTCGGCATGGACCAGCACCGCGACGAGCTGCTCTATTCCGACGTGAAGGGCAAGAACCCGTTCAAGGACGTGCGCGTTCGCAAGGCCGTCTACCAGGCCATCGACGTCGAGGGCATCAAGCGCTCGGTCATGCGAGGCACGTCGTGGCCGGCCGGCATGGTGCTGGCGCCGCAGCTCAACGGCGCGCCCAAGAACCTCAACACCCGCCTGCCCTTCGACCCCGAGGCGTCGAAGAAGCTGCTGGCCGAGGCCGGCTACCCCAACGGCTTCACCGTCGGCATGCAGTGCCCGAACAACCGCTACGTGTACGACGAGCAGATCTGCCTGGCCGCCATCTCGATGCTCGGCCGCGTGGGCATCAAGGTCACGCCGCAGATCGAGCCGGTGGCCAAGTGGAGCGTGCGCCTGAACACGCAGGACGTCTCGCTGTTCCTGGTCGGCCACGCCGGCCTGCCGATGGCCGACTCGCAAGCCCTGCTGTCCGACATGGCGGCCACGCGCTCCAACAGCAAGGGCGGCCTGAACGCCGGCGGCTACTCCAACCCGGCCTTCGACGCGCTCCTGCCCAAGATCTCGTCCGAGCTCGACCCCGCCAAGCGCAATGCCCTCATTGCCGACGCCGTGACCATCCTGCGCGACGACATCGCCTACGTGCCGCTGCACCAGCAGCCCATCACCTGGGCCGCTCGCAAGGGCGTGGACCTGAAGCAGTCGCCGGACAACTCGCTGCGCCTGTGGCTGGTGCGGGTGACCGCTCCCTGAACCTGAGGCCGCCATGCTGCGCTTCCTGTCGACCCGGCTGTGGAACGGCCTGCTCGTGATGATCGGGGTGACCTTCGTCTCGTTCCTGCTGTTCAACTACATCGGCGACCCCGTGAGCAACCTGCTGGGCGACACGGTCACCCTCGCGCAAAAGGAAGAGATGCGCCACTCGCTGGGGCTGGACAAGCCCCTGCTGCTGCGCTTTGCCGACTATGTGTGGCGGGCGGTGCACGGCGAGTTCGGCATCTCCTACCGCAACCTGGAACCGGTGGGCCAGCTGCTGGCCGCGCGCATCCCGGCCACGCTGGAGCTGAGCCTGTGCGCCGCGGTGCTGGCGCTGGGCGTGGGCGTGCCCATGGGCGTGTACGCAGGCATCCGCCGCAACTCCTGGCTAGCGCAGGCCATGCAGGTGGTGTCGCTGGTGGGCGTGTCGATTCCCTCGTTCCTCACCGGCATCATCCTGATCCTGATCTTCTCGGTGGAGCTGGACTGGCTGCCCGCCTTCGGCCGCGGCGACGTGGTGCATATCGGCTCGTGGACGACGGGGCTTCTCACCACCAGCGGCCTGAAGTCGCTGGTGATGCCCTCGATCACGCTGGCCCTGTTCCAGCTGACGCTCTTCATGCGCCTGGTGCGCTCGGAAATGATGGAAGTGCTGCGCACCGACTACATCAAGTTCGCACGGGCACGCGGCATCGTCGACCGCTCGATCCACTTCAAGCATGCATTGAAGAACACGCTCATTCCGGTCATCACGGTGGCGGGCCTGCAGCTGGGCTCGCTGATCGCCTTCTCGATCATCACCGAGACGGTGTTCCAGTGGCCGGGCCTGGGCCTGCTCATCATCCAGGCCATCACCTTCGGCGACATCCCCGTGATCTCGGCCTACCTGATGCTCGTGGCGCTGCTGTTCGTGATCATCAATGCCGTCGTCGACCTGCTGTACTTCCGGGTCGATCCCCGCGTGAGGCTTGCATGAACCAGACATCCCAAGCATCCCCGGCGGCCCTGCCCGCCTCCGCCCCTTCCGCATGGCAGCGCTTTGCCGACAGCGACTTCGTCTACAGCTTCAAGCGCTCGCCCACCGCCCTGGTGTCGGCCTGCGTGCTGCTGCTGTTCGTGCTGATCGCCCTGCTGGCTCCCTGGCTGGCCCCGCAGGACCCGTTCGACCCGGCGGCGCTGGAGCTGATGAACGCGCGCCTTCCGCCGGTGTGGCTGGACGGCGGCCAGATGCGCTTCCCGCTGGGCACCGACGGCCAGGGGCGCGACCTGCTCTCGGTGCTCATGTACGGCCTTCGCATCTCGCTGATGGTGAGCTTTTGCGCCACGCTGTTCTCACTGGTCATCGGCGTCACGCTGGGCCTGATCAGCGGCTATGCGGGCGGGCGCATCGACAACCTGGTCATGCGGCTGGCCGACATGCAGCTGAGCTTTCCCACCGTGCTGGTGGCGCTGCTGATCGACGGCCTGTCGCATTCGCTGCTGCCGCGCGAGGTGCACGAGCGCATCGCGCTGCTGGTGGTGATCTTCGCCATCGGCATTTCCACCTGGGTGCAGTACGCACGCACCGTGCGCGGCGCCACGCTGGTGGAGAAGTCGAAGGACTATGTGCATGCCGCGCGCCTGATCGGCATGGGGCCGCTGCGCATCTTGTTCCGCCATGTGCTGCCCAACGTGCTAGGGCCGGTGCTGGTGATCGCCACCCTGTCGCTGGGCCTGAGCATCCTGACCGAGGCCACGCTGAGCTTCCTGGGCCTGGGCGTGCCGCCCACGTCGCCTTCCCTGGGCACGCTGATCCGGGTGGGCAACGAAGTGCTCTTCTCCGGCGAATGGTGGGTCACCGTCATGCCCGGCATCACGCTGGTGCTGCTGGTGCTGGCCATCAACCTGCTGGGCGACTGGCTGCGCGACGTGTTCAACCCGAAGCTGAAATGAATCCGGGCCTTGAAATGAACGCCACCACCACCCAACCCATCCTGACGGTGCAGGGCCTGCGCGTCGAAATTCCCACGCGGCGCGGCGTCCTGCTGGCGCTGGACGACGTTTCGTTCTCCATCGCGCCGGGCGAGATCCTGGGCTTTGTCGGCGAATCGGGCGCGGGCAAGTCGCTCACCGGCATGTCCATCCTGGGCCTGCTGGAGCCGCCGGGCCATGTGGCCGGCGGCGAGATCCGCCTGGGCGACAAGCGCCTGGACACGCTCACGCAAAAGCAGATGCGCCTGATCCGCGGCAAGGAAATCGGCGCGGTGTTCCAGGACCCGCTGATGAGCCTGAACCCGCTGCTGCGCATCGGCGAGCAGCTCACCGAAACAATCCTGACGCACATTCCCGTGTCGAAGGAAGAAGCCGCGCAGCGCGCGCTGGCCCTGATGCGCGCCGTGGGCATCCCGGCGCCGGAGGCACGCTTCGACGCCTACCCGCACCAGTTCTCCGGCGGCATGCGCCAGCGCATCGTCATCGCGCTGGCCCTGTGCGCCGAGCCGCGGCTGGTGGTGGCCGACGAGCCCACCACCGCACTGGACGTGTCGATCCAGGCGCAGGTGCTGCAGCTGCTGCGCCAGCTGTGCCGCGACAAGGGCACGGCCATGCTGCTGGTGACGCACGACATGGGCGTGATTGCCGAGACGGCCGACCGCGTGGCCGTGATGTATGCCGGCCGCATCGTGGAAATCGGCCCGGTGGAGGACGTGGTCCGCTCGCCGGTCCACCCCTACACGCGCGGCCTGATGAGCGCCATTCCGACGCTCAAGCGCGTGAGCGGGCCGCTGGCGCAGATCGACGGCGCCATGCCGCGCCTGAACAGCCGGCCGGTGGGCTGCGCATTCAATCCGCGCTGCGAACACGCCAGCGACCGATGCCGCGAACAGACGCCGCCGGTCGTCGACAGCAAACCCGGACATCGCGTGGCCTGCTGGCTCGCCGTGCCGCAAACGGAGCACGCATGAACGACGCAACGCCCATCAGCCTCGAGGTGTCGAGCCTCACGCGCCAGTTTCCGGTGGACGGTGGCGGCCTTCTGCGCAGCGCCCTGGGCAGCACGCCGCGTTCGGTCAAGGCCGTGGACGGCGTCAGCTTCAAGATCAAGCGCGGCGAGACCTTCAGCCTGGTCGGCGAATCGGGCTGCGGCAAGTCCACGCTGGCGCGCATGGTCGCGGGGCTCGATTCGCCCAGCGCCGGCGCGGTGCGCTTTGCCGATGCGGCGCGCAAGGACCATCGCATCCAGATGGTGTTCCAGGACCCGTACGCATCGCTCAACCCGCGCTACCGCGTGGGCACCGCCATTGCCGAGCCGATCCGCTTCCAGAAGCTGCTGCCCGAATCGCAGGTGATGCCGCGCGTGCACGAGCTGCTGCGCCAGGTGGGCCTGTCGGCGGCCGATGCGCTGAAGTTTCCGCACGAGTTCTCGGGCGGCCAGCGCCAGCGCGTGTCGATTGCGCGTGCCCTGGCGGGCAACCCCAGCTTCCTGGTGTGCGACGAGCCGACATCGGCGCTGGACGTGTCGGTGCAGGCGCAGATCCTCAACCTGCTGCGCGAGCTGCAGGCGCAGCTGGGCCTCACGTGCCTGTTCATCAGCCACAACCTGGCGGTGATCAACTACGTGTCGCACGACGTGGGCGTGATGTACCTCGGCCGCCTGGTCGAGGTGGCGCCCACCCGCGTGCTGTTCGAGGCGCCCAAGCATCCGTACACGCAGATGCTGCTGGCGGCCCTGCCGCAGCTGGACACGCGCGGACGCGACAAGACCCCCATCACCGGCGAGATCCCGAGCCCGCTCGATCCGCCGCCGGGCTGCACCTTCCACCCCCGCTGCCCGCATGCCAACGAGCGCTGCAAGCGCGAGGCGCCGGCGCTGCTGGCGCAGACCGACGGCTCGCAAGTGGCCTGCCACGCGGTGGAGGAACAGCGCATACCCGTCACCTTCCACCGCAAAGAAGAAATGCTTGCCCATGCAGCCTGAAGCCCGACAACAAGCCCAGCCGGTCGACCTGCTGATCGTCAACGGCACGGTCATCACCGTCGACGGCGAGCGCCGCGTGATCGAAGGCGGCGCCGTGGCGGTGCAGGCCGACCGCATCGTTGCCGTGGGCACCACCGAGGAACTGGCTGCACGCTACGTGGCACGCAAGACCATCGACGCCACCCGCAAGGCGGTTCTGCCCGGCCTCATCGATTGCCATGCCCACGCGGGCCACGGGCTGCTCAAGACCATGGGCGCCGGCGATTCCGATGCCTGGTCCGCCGCCTGCGAGCAGATCTACACCGTGGGCTCCGACGAGACCTTCTGGTATGCCGAGGCCAAGCTCGCGGCCCTGGAGCGCCTGCGCTGCGGCACCACCACCGGCGTGTGCCTGTTCGGCGGCGGCGACAGCATCATGCGCGTGGACGACCCCAAGTACGCCGCGCGCCATTGCGACGCCATTGCGGAAACGGGCACCCGCTCTTTCCTGGCGGTCGGCCCATCCCACGCGCCGGCGCCGCGCACCTACGCCGACTGGGCCAGCGGCCAGCGCGTGGACCGCCCCGTGTCGTGGGAGCAGATGTACGAGACCTGCGAGGAAGTGATCCGCACCCGGCACGGCACGGCGGATGGCCGGGTGAACATCTGCGTCACCCTGCCCGTCTATCACCCTGCGCAGGCGCCGCAACAGGTGCAGTATGCGGACGTCTTTCGCAGCCAGGCCGCGCAGTACGCCGCACTCGCCCGCCAGTACGACCTGGCCTTCACGCAGGACGGCCACCGCACCGGCAGTCTGAAGCTCGCCCACGAGGAACTGGGCCTGCTGGGCGAACGCGCCTTCATGTCGCACAGC
>JAFECZ010000243.1 GCA_018241905.1 Pseudomonadota bacterium | reverse complement strand
GGCGCGAGGGAATGTCGGACACGAACAACTGGTTGGTACGCGTCTCGGCAATCACGCTGCCGCGCGGGCTCAGGATGCGGGTGTTGCTGCTGCCACTACCGCCGCCGCCACCGCCGCCCGCCAGGCCCTGGCCGGTCAGGCCCTGGGCAATGACGGCAGCCTTGGTGTAGTTGAGCTGGAACGACTGCGTGCGCAGCGGCTCCAGGTTCGCAATGGCCGCCTGGGCTTCGAATTCACGCTTTTCCTTGGCGTCGATCTCGTCCTTGGGCGCGATCCACAGCACGCTGCCGTTCTTGCGCATGCCCAGGTTCTTGGCCTGCATGATGATGTCCAGCGCCTGGTCCCAGGGGACATCCTTCAGGCGCAGGGTCAGCGCACCGCTCACCGAGTCGGAGGTGACGATGTTGAAGTTGGTGAAGTCGGCAATCACCTGCAGCAGCGAGCGGATCTCGATGTTCTGGAAATTGAGCGACAGCTTCTCGCCGCTGTAGCCCACGCCTTGCGTCAGCTTGGTCGGGTCGACCTTGCGCGGGCGCACTTCCACCACGAACTGGTTGTCGCTCTGGTAGGCGCTGTGTTCCCACTCGCCCTTGGGCTCGATCACCATGCGCACGCGGTCGCCCTGCTGCTGCGTGGTGATGGTTTGCACGGGCGTTCCGAAGTCGGCCACGTCCAGGCGGCGGCGCAGGCCTTCGGGCAAGGTGGTCTTGGTGAATTCGACCACGAGGTTCTTGCCCTGCGGACGGATGTCCACGCCCACCTGGCTGTTCGCCAGGTCGACGATCACGCGGCCCGTCTTGTCCGAACCCAGGCGGAAGTCGATGTCGCGCAGCGGCAGCGAGTCGCGGTTGCGGTTCTCGGCAAACTGGGAAGTGGTGGTCTGCACTTGCGCCACGCCGGCCACTTGGCCGAGCGACACCAGCACGGACTTGCCTTGCAGCTCGGCCTTGTAGGTGGTCGCATCCTTCAGATTGAGCACCAGGCGCGTGCGGTCGCCCGCCTGCACCACGTTGACCGATCGCAGGTTGCCCTGGTTGATGTCGACGGTGGAGCGGCCGATGCCGTTGCTCACCCCTGGAAAGTCCAGCGCGATGCGCGCCGGCGACTGGATCGCGAAGCCATTGGGCACCGCAGCAAGCGGCTGCGTCAGGTCGATGCGAACGAGCTCCGTCCCGCCCTGCACCGAGCTGGTCACCGATTCGATGGCGTTCTGCGCGTAGGCCGCGCAGGTGGCGCCGAGCGCGAGGACCGCGGCGCCAAGGGCACGAAGCCAGGTCGCCATCGCATTTTTTCTTTGCATCATTTCTTCGACCTCTCTTGCAACACCAGCGTCGCCGGGCGTTCGATCCATTCACCGGCGGCGTCCTGCACGATTTCACGCAAGCCGAGTTCGGTTTCGGTAATACGGGTGATCTTTCCGTAGTTCTGGCCGAGGTAGTTGCCCACCCGGACCTGATAGAGGAGCTTGTCCACGCTGATCAGCGCCACCGGCTGGCCATTGCGGCTGAGGCTGCCGACCATGGCCATCGCATCCAGCGGATAGGCCTCCAGTGCCTCCTTGCGGCGCGTGAGTTCGGGCGCGATCAGCCCGGACATGGCCGGCTGGTTGGAGTCGCGGCGAAGCGCCTGCGTCAGCTTCTGGCTGTTGAACGGCTCGAAGGCGGCGCCTTCGGTATAGGCCTGCGGAACGAATTTCTTGGGCTCGGAGATGGGCGGAACGTTGGGGCGCACCTGGGCGCGCTGTTCGTTCATCCATCGCTGGAGTTCTTCGTGCTCGGATCCGGAGCAGCCGGCCAGTGCCAGCGCAGCCAGGCCGAGGCAAGCGGTGGTGCGAGCGACGCGCATCATTTCTTCGCCCCCTTCGGCGCAGTGGCACGCTTCTGGGCGGCCTGCTCTTCCGGATCCAGGTAGCGGAAGGTCTTGGCTGTGGCGTCCATCGTGAGCGCGCCGTCCTTGGTCGGCACGATCGACAGGTTGTTGAGCGTCACGATGCGCGAGAGATTGGCGATGTCGGCGGCGAAGGAGCCCATGTCGTGGTAGCGGCCGGTTACGCGAACGGCGATAGGCAGCTCGGCGTAGTAGTCCTTGACCGAAACCTGGCCGGGCCGGAACAACTCGAACTGCAGGCTGCGGCCCAGGCCCGCCTGGTTGATGTCCGACAGCAGGGCGTCCATTTCCGCCTTGCTGGGCAGTTGCTTCTCGAGAAGCAGCACGTACTGCTGCACCTGCTCGCGCTGCTTCTTGAGCAGGTCGAGGTTGGCAGCCTGTGCCACCTTCTTCTGGTAGTCCGCGCGCAGCGCCACTTCCTTGGCACGGGCGGCGTCGAGCTCGTCGTTGGAGTTGGTCAGCCAGACGAACCACAACGCCACCAGCACTGCCACCACGATGAGCAGGAACAGGGCATAGCGCGGCAGCGGCGGCCACACCGACGGGTCGTTGGTATTGAGTCCGCGGAACTGGTCCGCCCACTGGCGCACGGACGCGCCGATGTCGACTTTCCGGGTGGAGCGTTTTCTTGCCATACGCCTTATCCCTTCGCCGCCGCGGCCGGCACCTTGCCGGCCGGCACCGCATCTTGCGCCGGCTTGTTCGCGTCCGTCGGCCGCTTCAGGCCGATGCGCATCGTGAAGTTGGCCACCCGGCGCTGGTCGCGCGGGCTCAGCGCCACCGTGGCGGCAGTGATCTCGACCAGCTCGGGCTTGACCAGCCACGGACTGCTGTTGCCCAGGTTGCGCAGCAGCTCGGACACGCGTTCGTTCGACTGCGCCATGCCCTGCAGGGTGACCGTCTGGTTGTCCTGCTTCATGGTGGTGAGATAGACGCCGTCAGGGAGCTGGCGCACCAGCTCGTTCATCAGGTGGACCGGCATGTTGCGGTCGCCCTGGAGGTCTTCCACTGCCTGCTGGCGTGCGCGCAGCGCAGCGATTTCGGCCTGCAGGGTGGAGATCTCGCGAATCTCAGCCTCCAGCTTGGTGATTTCGGCCTGGAGGAACTGGTTGCGCGAGTTCTGGTTGGAGATCTGGGCCTCGAACCACACATAGGCGGCGCCGGCAATGAGGCCGCCGACGAGCGCGGAGGCACCGAGCGCCGCGTAGAAGTTCTCGCGGCGACGCTTGCGCGCCGCCTCGCGGTGCGGGAGCAGGTTGATGAGGATCACTGCTGGAACCTCCGCATGGCCAGCCCGCACGAGGTGAGATAGGACGGCGCCTCGCGGCGCACCTTCTTCTCACGGATGCCGCCCGCCATTTCCATGCCCTCGAAGGGATTGATCAGCGAGCAGGCAAAGGAGGTCTGGCGCGTCACCGCGCTGGTCAGGCCCGGCAGCGAAGCCGAGCCGCCGGCCAGCAGCACGTAGTCCACCCGGTTGTAGGGTGTGCTGGTAAAGAAGAACTGCAGCGCGCGGGCGATTTCCTGCGCGATGCTGGCCACAAAAGGCTTGAGCACGCCGGCGCCGTAGTCGTCCGGCAGGTCGCCGCTGCGCTTCTTGGTCTCGGCCTCCTCGGCCGAGAAGCCGTACTGGCGAACGATGAGCTGCGTGAGCTGCGCGCCCCCGAACGCCTGGTCGCGCTCGTAGATCAGCTCGTCGTTGCGCAGCACCTGCATGCTGGTCGTGGCCGCGCCCACTTCGAACAGGGCGACAACTGCGTCGTGGCCCTGGCCAGGCAACTGCTCGATCAGGCGAGAGGCCGCCAGGCGCGAGGCAAACGACTCCACGTCCAGGATCATGGCCTTGAGGCCAGCCGCCTCGGCGAGGCCCTGGCGGTCCTGCACCTTTTCCTTGCGCGACGCGGCGATCAGCACCTCGACGTCGCCCGTCGAGTTGTTGGCCGGCCCCATGACGCAAAAGTCAAGGCTGACCTCGTCAAGCGAGAAGGGAATGTATTGATTGGCCTCGGATTCGACCTGGATCTCCATTTCGGGCTCGCTCAGGCCGCCCGGCAGGATGATCTTCTTGGTAATCACCGCCGAGGGCGGAAGCGCCAATGCAGCGTGCTTGGTGCGCGTGCCGCTCTTGCGAACGACGCGGCGCACGGCTTCGGCGACCTCGTCGAATTTCTCGACATTGCCGTCGGTAATCCAGCCGCGCTCCAGCGGCTCGATCGCACAACGCTCGAGCACCAACTTGCCCGACGCGTCGCGCCCGAGCTCGACCAGCTTCACGCTGGACGAACTGACGTCGAGTCCGAGCAGCGGCGCGGACTGACGGCGAAACAGCGAACCAAATGCAGCCAAGTTCGATCCCGGTGAGTTGTAACGATTCGAAAAATGTGCGTAAAAATTCCGGCTTCGGCAGATGCTAGTGCAAGCTCCGCACCGATCCAAGCGGCAAGGTACGCACTGGGCAACATTCGTTGTCAAAAGTCGACGTAAAAGTGCGCCAGTGCAACTTAGGTCACAATTTGGAGTACTTGGGTCTTATGCGCCCTTCTGGGGCCTTTGGCAGGGGTCGCGTTTTTATAATGGGCGTCGACTTCGCCCGACCTCATGCCCGAAAAGAATCGCCCGTCCGGGCGCACCAAGTCTTCTCCTCCCCCCTCTTCCCAACGCCCCTTGTGGGCGAGGTGGCTCTTGCGCATCTTGCTGTGGGGCATGGGGCTGGCCGCCGCTGCCGCGCTGTCGGTGCTATTTGTCATTGCCGTTGCCTTGGCGGTGGCTTATCCGAACCTGCCCGATATCTCGGAGCTGTCGGAATACCGCCCGAAATTGCCGTTGAGAGTATTTTCTTCTGAAGGCGTTTTAATTGGCGAATTCGGCGAAGAGCGCCGAAACCTGATGCCCATCGGAACCATTCCGAAGGTCATGAAGGACGCCGTGCTGGCCGCCGAAGACGCCCGCTTCTACGAGCACGGCGGCGTGGACTACAAGGGCGTGATGCGGGCGGCCATCGCCAACATGAATCGGGTCAAGAGCCAAGGCGCCTCGACCATCTCGATGCAGGTGGCGCGCAACGTCTACCTGAGCTCCGAGAAAACCTTCACCCGCAAGATCTACGAGATCCTGCTCACCTTCAAGCTCGAGCACCTGCTGACCAAGGACCAGATCCTGGAGATCTACCTGAACCAGATCTACCTGGGCAACCGGGCCTACGGTTTCGCCGCGGCGTCCGAAGCCTATTTCGGCAAGCCGCTGCAGGACATCACCATTGCGCAGGCCGCCATGCTCGCGGGGCTGCCCAAGGCCCCGGGCGCCAACAACCCCGTCAACAACCCCAGCCGCGCACGTGCGCGGCAGTTGTACGTGATCGACCGCATGGTCGACGCCGGGTTCATCACCGAACAACAGGCCGACGAGGCGCGCAAGGAGCAGTTGAACCTGCGCGACGGCTCCAACCCCGATCGCCTGCACGCCGAATACGTGGCCGAAACGGTGCGCCAGCTGATGTTCGCGCAGTACGGCGAGGCCACCTACACCCGCGGGCTGAACGTCTACACCTCGCTCGTTGCCGCCGACCAGTCGGCTGCGTACAAGGCGTTGCGCAAGGGCATCATGGATTACGAGCGCAAGCAGTACTACCGCGGCCCCGAGAAGTTCGTGACCCTGCCCAACGATCCGGCCGAGCTGGACGACGCGGTGGACGACGCCCTGGCCAACCACCCCGACAACGGCGACGTGCTGGCCGCCGTCGTGCTCAAGGCCTCCGCCAAGGAAGTGCAGGCCGTGCGGGCCAACGGGGAGACCATCCTCGTGACGGGCGACGGCCTGAAGCCGGTGCAGACGGGCCTGTCCGACAAGGCGCCGCCCAATATCAAGATTCGGCGCGGCGCGGTGATCCGCGTGGCACGCACGTCCAACGCCTGGGAAATCACGCAGCTGCCCGAGGTGGAGGGCGCCTTCGTGGCCATGGACCCGCGCGACGGGGCCGTCAAGGCCATGATCGGCGGCTTCGATTTCGACAAGAACAAGTTCAACCACGTCACCCAGGCCTGGCGCCAGCCGGGCTCGAGCTTCAAGCCCTTCATCTACTCGGGCGCGCTCGAAAAGGGCTTCACGCCTGCCACGGTCATCAATGACGGCCCGCTGTTCTTCGACGCAGGCACCACCGGCGGACAGCCGTGGGAGCCCAAGAACTATGGCGGCGGCTTCGATGGCCCGATGTCCATGCGCCGCGCGCTGGCCAAGTCGAAGAACATGGTGTCGATCCGCATCCTGCAGTCCATCGGCACGCACTACGCGCAAGACTGGATCACCCGTTTCGGCTTCGACCGCGAGAAGCACGCCCCCTACTTGCCGATGGCGCTGGGCGCCGGGTCGGTCACGCCCATGCAGATGGCGGTCGGCTATTCGGTGTTCGCCAATGGCGGCTACCGCGTGACTCCGAACCTGATCACGCGCGTGACCGACCACAAGGGCAAGGTCCTGGTCGAGAAGCAGCCGCCGCTGCTCAACGAGACGATGCGGGTCATTTCCGCGCGCAATGCCTTCATCATGGACAGCCTGCTGCAGGAAGTCGCGCGCACCGGCACGGCAGCCAATGCGCAGCGCATGCTCAAGCGCCCCGACTTGTACGGCAAGACCGGCACCACCAACGACTCGCTGGACGCATGGTTCGCCGGCTTCCAGCCCACCATGACCGCCATCGCCTGGATGGGCTACGACACCCCGCGCAGCCTGGGCGACAAGGAAACCGGCGGCGGCCTGAGCCTGCCGATCTGGGTCAACTTCATGCAAAGCGCCCTCAAGGGCGTGGCGGTGGCCGAAATCACGCCGCCTTCCAGCGGCGTGGTCAATGTCGGCGGCGAGTGGTACTTCGACGACTACGCGCCGGGCCGCGGCGTGGCAACCCTGGGCGTGGAGGCCGCGCCGGTAACCGCGGATCCTTCTGCGGCCGGGGCCGGATCGCCGACGCCTGCGCCGGAAGAGCGCAACCGCATCCTGGATCTGTTCAGGAACTGAGCGCCCCCGCGCCAGGGCTGCGGCCGGCCCTGGCCCGGCCGCAGCGCTCTCAGGAGCTACGGGGCAAAGCGCAGGGCCTGCCCACCCTGGGCGGTGGCCTCGCGAGAGAGCTGCTCGTAGAACTCCGCGCCGGTCTTCGTGTCCCGCCAGTCACTTCCGTCGTGCCGGTAGTGGTAGCCGCCGGAGCGTGCCGCCAGCCAGATCTCGTGCAAGGGCTTTTGCAGGTTGATGATCAACTGGCTGCCGTTGCGAAAGGTGACGGTGATCATGCCGCCCACGCGCTGGTTGTCGATGTCCGCATCGGTTTCGTCGTTGATGCGGTCGCACCCGCGCTCGATGGCGGCCAGAACGGCCTCTGCGCGGTCCATGTACTCGGGGTCGGTCATTACAATTTATCGATGTTGAAAGCCAGGCAAATTCTAGTGAGCGCCATTGGCCTTGCCGCGTTCGGGGTCGGCCTTGCCGGCTGCGGACAGCGCGGGCCCTTGTACCTGCCCACCGACCCCGCGGCGGCCCACCGTGCCACCCTGCCCCAGGTGCTGCTGCCCAGCCCCTCGCGCAGTGAGAGCAGCACGCAGCAGACCCAGCCGGAGGGCGGCAAGCCCGCCGGCGAAACGACCAACCAGAGCAACCCGACGAACACCCCGCGATGAGCCAGAACCAATCCCCGCTGCCCGGCCAACCCCACATTGCCCGTGAAGGGACCATGCTCATGGTCGAGCAGGTGTCCCTCGACGCGCTCGCGCGCCAGCACGGCACGCCGCTGTTCGTCTACTCCAGGCAATGGATGCTGGATGCACTGGCCGCCTACCAGCGCGGCTTCGAGGGCCGCGACGCCCTCATCTGCTATGCGATGAAGGCCAATTCGTCGCTGGGCATCCTGCGGGTCTTCGCC
>JAFECZ010000242.1 GCA_018241905.1 Pseudomonadota bacterium | reverse complement strand
GGTCCCGAGCCGATTTCAAGGCGGTCATCGCCGCCTCGCCTGCTTCGCTGGTCAGCGCATGCTGCGCTTCGTCGATGATCAGTGCCACCGGCTTGCCGGATGTTTCGTGCAGCAGGCGCAACGCGTCGGTCAGCGTCAAGCCGTCCACCTTGCCGATCCTGCTGGTGTCTACCTCCAACCCGCCCAGCTTGACACGGTCCAGGCCCGCCTTTCGGGCAGTCCGCGCCACCAGGCCCAGTTGAGGCTCCAGGGCTTGGCCAATGGCTTGAGCAATGAGGGTGCCGGGGTCACGCCGCGCATCGGCCCACAGGTCGACATAGACCACCACCACGCCCGCGGCCTCGAGCGCCGGTCGCAGGTCTCCTTGCAGGAAGGTCGACTTTCCGGTGCGCCGCGGAGCGGCCAGGAACAGCCCGTTGTGCGCATCGCCTAGCAGCGCCTTGCCTTGCAGGGCGGCCACCAGTTCTTGCGCCAATGCGGTGCGCGGGAAGGCGATCATGCGAATTATCGAGATTTATCTTGAAGTGGATAATTTATCCTATCAGAGATAAAAGTCGATAATCGGCGGCACTCCTCCTCAGGGCTCAGGGCGCATTACCCCGCAGCGCAGCACTCTGATGCGCAAACTCGGCGTCCACCTTGGCCAGGCGGGCGGTTCGCGCCTCCTCGTTGACCCATTGCGCGTTCATCGCGCTTTGGCGCGCAAGCTGGTGCGCCAGCTTGGCCGCCGGCAGCAGCGAGGCGTTGTCGGCCGGCACGAAGCCGGCCAGGTCGTGCAGCGACTTGAGCACCGCGCGCTCCGGCTCGCCGCGCGGCCCGGGCGTGCGGCCGTAGCCGGCGAGGAAGGTCTGCACCTTCTTCTGGAACTCCGGCGAGTACTCGCGCCGCATGACGATCTGCGCGTGCGGGATCAGGTCGGACTGCCACACGATGATCAGGCGCTCGGCCTCGCTCGGGAACTGCAGCGTGAAGCGCTCGAAATCGGCCGTGTTGTTGGTGGCCACGTCCGCCTCGCCATTGGCCACCGCCAGCGCGGTGGCCTGGTGCGTGCCGACGAACTCGCTCTTGAAGCGCGTCTCCATGGCAATGCCGTTGGGCATGAAAAGCTGGAGCTGCGGCACGATGAAGCCCGAGACCGATTTGCTTTCGCCGCGCGCCAGGCGCCAGCGCTCGGGCTGGGTCAGCACGCCCTCGAGCGTGGTCACGGCGCCGCCCTTGCGCACCAGCAGCAGCGAGCGGTAGCCGGGCAGGCCGTCGTGGCGGGTGACCTGCGCCACCACCGTCATGCCGCGCAAGGTGACCGCGTCCAGCGCCATCCGCCCGGACAGAAAAGCCATGTCGACCTGGTTGCGCTTGATGGCCTGGTCCAGCGCGTCGTACGAGGTCACCGACAGCACGCTCACCGGCCGGTTGAGCGTGCGGGCCAGGTCGGCCAGCAGCGGCTCCCAGTCGTTGCGCGACTCGAACACGCCGCCCAGCGGAAGGATGCCGAAGCGGATCGGCCCCTCCTGCACGGAAGGCGGCGGCAGGTGGGTCTGCGAGGTCTGGGCGCCGGCCGACAGGTGCGCGCCCAGCAGCACAAGCACCGGCAACAGGGCCGCGCCAAGGCGGCGCAGCCAGCCAGGGCGCCGGCCGGACAGGAAACCGAGACTGGTGAACAGCAGCTGCATCGTCACTCCGGAGTCTGCGCCATCCATTCCTCCCACAAAAGTCGGATAGTCAAATGAAGGCGGGGTGGCTCACAATTAGATACCAAGAACCCGCAATGTCCGCACAGCCCATGCCATCCCTCTCGCGGGCAAGACGCATCCTCGGCGGACCCTATCGCGTCCTGGAGCGGCTGCCCCGGCTCTCGCTCGCGCAGCAATTGGTGCTGCTAGCGGTGCTGCCCGCGGCGCTGGCCACGGTGGGCGCGATCGTGGTGCTCACGCGCCAGCACCTGGCCAACGTGACCGAGCTGATGCGCGCCAGCGGCCAGACCGTGGCGCTGCAGGTGGCCACGCTGGCGCAGACCCCGCTCAACCAGATGGACCGCCGCGCGCTTCAGCGCACCGCCGTGGCCGGCACCTCGCAGCCGCACGTGCAGCAGGTGCAGATCCGCACCGACGACGGCGAGATCCTGGCCAATGCGGAAACCGCCGACCGGCTGCGCACCGAGGGCCTTCGCGTGCTCTCCCCGGTACTGGGCGAGGACGGCAAGCGCGCCGGCGAGGTGATGGTCGAGATCAGCCTGGACGCGGTGGCCGACGCGCGCAAGGCGGTGTACCTCAACGTGCTGCTGGTGCTGGGCGCCAGCCTGGCCGGCGTGGGGCTGGCGGGCTGGTGGGCGGCGCACCGCATCAGCGCGCCGATCCGCCGCCTGGGCGAAGCGGTGGACCGGCTGGGCGCCGGCGAGAACCCCAGCGTGCAGGTGGCCGGCACGGCCGAGGTGCGCCGGCTGCAAAGCGGCTTCAACCAGGCGGCCAGCGCCTTGGCAGAAAGCCGGCGCATGCTGCAAAGCCGCATCGGCGACGCCACCGCCGAGCTGGCCCGCAAGAACGAGCAGCTCGAGCTGGCCAGCCAGGCCAAGACGCGTCTGCTGGCCGCCGCAAGCCACGACCTGCGCCAGCCGCTGCATGCGCTCACTCTCTTTTCCGACGGCTTGGCCAACGGCGAGACCGACCCGGTGCGGCTGACCCGCATCGGCCACATCCGCGAATGCGTGGATTCGCTCGACCGACTGTTCTCCGAGCTGCTGAACCTGTCGCAGCTGGACGCCGGGGTGCTGCAGCCGCGCTGGAGCGACTTCCCGCTGGACCGCCTGTTCGACGAGATCAGCCGCAACTTCCGTCCGGTGGCCGAGCAGCAGGGCCTGCGCCTGGTGGCGCGCAAGACCGACGCCTGGGTGCGCTGCGACTACGTGATGCTCTCGCGCATCCTGAACAACCTGGTGTCCAACTCGCTGCGCCACACCACCGAGGGCGGCGTGCTGGTGGGCGCGCGCCGGCGCGGGCGCGCCATCCGCATCGACGTGTGGGACACGGGCGTGGGCATTGCGCAGGAACACCAGGAGCGGGTGTTCGAGGAGTTCTTCCAGGTCGATCCGCAGCGCACGCAAGGCATGTCGCGCGGCATGGGCCTGGGGCTGTCCACCGTTCAGCGGCTGGCGGCGCTGCTCAACACGCGGGTGGAACTGCGCTCGGTACCGGGCAAGGGCACCGGCGTGCGCCTGCTGGTGCGCGCGGCCGAGCCGATTGCCGCCGGAACGCCGCTGGAGCCCGCCATCAGCGTGCCCACGCCGCTGGACACGCCGGCCAACCTGGAGGGCGTGCGCGTGCTGGTCATCGACGACGAGCGCACCATCCTCGAGGGCCTGCAGGTGGTGCTGGCCAGCTGGGGCGCCCAGGTGATGGCGGCGCAGACCCGCGCCGAGGCGCTGGCCCTGGCCGACGCCTGGGACGAACCGCCCGAGGTAGTGCTCAGCGACCTGCTGCTGCAAGGCGGCGACAACGGCCTGGACCTGCTCGGCGCGCTGGAGCGCCACCCGCGCGGCATCGGCGAGGACACGGCCCGGCTGCTGGTGACCGGAGAAACCAAGCCCGACCGGCTGCGCGAAGTGGCGCAGGCCGGGATCATGGTGCTGTACAAGCCGGTGTCGCCGCGCGCGCTGCGCCAGGCCATCGCCACCCAGCTCGCCACGGTACGCGCAAGCGCCTGATCGAAACAGACTGCGCCTCCTCCCCGCGGGCTATGCCGTTCGGCCTATCGCCGGGCCCGGGCGGAGGTTGTCTGACGAGACATAAGCCCTCTGCCTAGTCGCGCGAATACATGCGCGTCCCTAAAGTTTCAAGCACCCTCAACTTGGGGTTGCTTTTCTCATGTTCTTCAAGATTTCCGGGGTGGCGTTGGGTGCGCTGCGGGCCGTGGTGCCCGCATTGATGCTGCTCGGCATGCCGCCAGGGCTGGCCCAGGCCGCGCTCACCCGCGTGACGGTGATCACCGGCGACGACCAGGCGGCCAGTGCCGAGTTCATCCAGCAATTGCGCGATGTGCAGGCGCCCGGCGCCCAGGTGCAGGTGGTGCGCCTGCCTGTCGACGGCGCCAAGGGCGCGGCTGCGCCCGCTGAGGAGGAGCAGGCGGCCAATGCCGGCGTGCGCACCCGCAGCCTGCGCGCCGCCGAAGGCAGCGGCGGCAGCAGCAGTAGCAGCGCCGGCGGCGACGGGCTGACCGTGGCAGTGGGCCCCGGCGCCGCGCGCTCGGCCATCGAAAGCGACAGCCGCGATCCGCTCCTTCTGACCATGCTCAGCCGCCTCGAGTACGAAAGCCTCAAGGACAGCCCCGGCCTGCGCCGCGAAGGCCGGCGCGTGGGCGTGCTGCTGCGCGACCCCTCCATGGCCGACCAGCTGGCGCTGGTGGATGCCGCCCTGCCCCAGCGCCGGCGCCTGGGCGTGGTGACCACCACCGGCTCCCAGCCGCTGTTGACCGAACTCGAGCGCGCCGCCGGCAAGCAGTGGACGCTGCAGGTGGCCACCGCGCCGGACGCCAAGTCCATCGCCGTGGCGCTGCGCGGCCTGCTGCCCAGCAGCGACGCGCTCATGGTGCTGCCCGACTCCATCGGCGACGACCAGGCCGCCACGCTGGCGGTGCTGCATGCAGCCGCCGGCGCCGGGCTGCCGGTGTTCGGCGCGAGCGAAGGCATGGTGCGCTCCGGCGGGCTGGCCGCAGCCGTGTCCACGCCCACGCTGCTGGCGCGCCAGGCGCAGGCCATGGGCCAGAAGCTGGCCGCGGCGCCGGCTGGCGGCGTGCTGGTGGTCGAATCGGCCAGGCCGGCCACCGTGCGCGTGAACGCCAATGTGGCGCGCAGCCTGGGCCTGCGCCTGCCCGACGAGCGCGAACTCACCGAGCGGGTGGCCGCGCCGAGATGAACCCGCCCGCCACCGGTTTTGCCGTGCCGCCCCCGGAAATCGCCCAGGACCCGGCCGACTCGCAGCGCGACGAAGCGCAGGAGTCGGCCACGCTCGTGATGAGCGGCAGCCTGCAGCGCGACCTGCTGCGCCTGGGCGTGGTGCCGTGTGCCGCCGCCGCGCTGGCGCTTACCGCCTGGTTCACCCACAGCCGGCTCGACACGCTGGAAGACGCCTTCAACGCCGAAGGCCAGGCCATCGCACGCCAGGTGGCCGGGCTGTCGGACCTGAGCCTTTACGCGGGCGACCTGTCGGCCCTGCAGAACGTGGCCAATGCGGCGCTGCGCGGCAACAGCCAGGTGACGCGGGTGGAGATCAGCAACAACGCAGGCGTGTTCGTGAGCAGCGGCCCCAGCCCCGAGAGCATGGAGAACCTGCGCGTATTCACCGCGCCGGTGCTGCTGCGCGAGGCCTCGCGCGCCAGCGCGTTTTCGCCGGCCGGCACCACCGCGGCGGGCGAATCGCCCATCGGCCTGGTGCAGACCTTTCGCGACACGACCGGCTATGCGCGCGAGCGCACCCGCTCGCTGGTGGCGGGCATCGGCATCGCGCTGGTGGCCATCCTGGTGGCGTGGGCCTCGGTGCGCAACATGGCCCGCACGGTGGCGCGGCCGCTGCGGCGCGTGTCGCGCACCGTGGCGGCGCTGGAGGCCGGCCACTTCGATGCACGCTGCGACGTGCAGGCTGCACCGCCCACCGGCCGGGGCCGCCCCAAGCGGCCGCACGAACTGGCCAGCCTGGCGCACGACGTGAATCGGCTGGCCGAGCAGCTCGAGCACAACCAGCAGGTGAGCGAGGAGCGCGTGCGCGAGGCCACCGCCGTGGCGCTGCAGCGCATGGCCGAGGCCGAGCAGGCCGCGCTGTCGCGCGCGCGCTTCCTGGCCGCCGCCAGCCACGACCTGCGCCAGCCGCTGCATGCCATGGGCCTGTTCATCGACGGGCTGCTGCCCACCGCCACCGAGGCCCAGCGGCCCGCCGTGCTGCGCCTGCAGGAGAGCACGCAGTTCATGAGCATGCTGCTGGACGACCTGCTGGAAATCTCGCGGCTGGACGCGCAGGTGCTCACGCCCGCGCTGGCCACCGTGTCGCTGGACGGGCTGTTCGAGCACCTGGCCGGCCAGCACGCCGCGCAGGCCGCCGACGCCCGCGTGCGCATGATCTTCAAGGCCCAGGGCCGCGCGGTGCGCAGCGACGCGGCCATGCTCGTGCGCATCATCGGCAACCTGATCGGCAATGCCATACGGCACGCGCCGCCCGAAGGCACGGTGTTGGTGGCGGCCCGGCGCGGCGCCGCGCCCGGCACGGTGCGCATCGAGGTGCGCGACAACGGCATCGGCATTGCGCCCATCCACCAGCAGCGCGTGTTCGAGGAGTTCTACCAGGTGGCCAACACCGAGCGCGACCGGCGCCAGGGCTTCGGCCTGGGGCTGGCCATCTGCGCACGCGTGGCGGCCTTGCTGGGCACGCGCATCGAACTGCGCTCGGCCTTGCTGGAAGGCAGCACCTTCTCGCTCACCCTGCCGGGCGCCGCCCCGGCGGGCGTCACGCGCCCCGTGGCACCGCCGCCGCCGATGGCGCCCCTGGCCGGCCTGCGCTGCCTGGTGGTGGACGACGACGAAGTCATCCTGCACGGCACCGAGCAGTTGCTGCGCCAGTGGGGCTGCGTGGTGACCTGCACCGAAAGCGGGGCCACCGCGATCGAGCTGCTGCGCGAGGAAGACGCGGACTACGACGTGGTGCTGTGCGACCTGCAGCTGGCACGCGACGAAGACGGCATGGCGGTGATCGAGACCGCGCGCGCGCTGCATCCGCAGGCGCTGGCGGTGCTGGTCACCGGTGCTACCGGGCCCGATGCGCTGCAGCGCCTGCGCCAGCAGGGCGTGACCTTCCTGACCAAGCCGGTGGCGCCGGCCAAGCTGCGCGCCCTGCTGTCGACCCGCCGCCAGGCGCATGTTGCGGACTCGGCCCATGCTTGAGCCGAGCGCGCTGCAGCACATCCGACCCTTCGTCGCCACGCCCAACTACGGCGGCGTGCTCACCACCAACTACGTGCGCAGCCTGCTGGGCCTGGTCAACCTGGCCTACCAGCACGGCTTTGCGATGCAGAGCCGATTCCTGGACGGCGACAGCCTGATCACCCGCGCACGCAACCGCCTGGTGGCCGAGTTCATGGCCGACGAACGCTGGACGCACCTGTTCTGGATCGACGCCGACATCGGCTTCACGCCCGAAGCGGCGCTGCGCCTGCTGCTGTCGGGGCACGATGTGGTGGCCGGCGTGTACCCGCACAAGATCGATGCCTGGCCCGCGCAGGGCCTGGCGCACCCGCTGCCGGCGGGCAGCACGCGCGAGGACTTCGAGGCACGCTTTCCGAGCTTTCCGGCCAACCTGCTCGCGCACCGCCAGGTGGACGCCGACGGCTTCATCGAAGTGCTGGACGCACCCACCGGCTTCATGGTGATTGCGCGGCGCGTGTTCGAGCAGATGGCCGCCGCGATGCCCGAGCTGCGCTACACGCCCGATGTGTCGGGCCACCCCGACGTGCGCCAGGGCCAGCCGGCGGCGCCGCCGCACTACCGCTTCTTCGACGTGCTGGCCGAACCCGGCAACGGCCGCTACCTGACCGAGGACTATGCCTTCTGCCGGCGCTGGCAATCCATCGGCGGCAAGGTGCATGTGGATGCGACTTCCAACCTGACGCACCAGGGACTGAAAACCTACACTGGCGACTTTGGCCGCGCGCTGCAAGGCACGCGCGGCTGAGGAACCCGCCATGCCACCAACCATCACGGCGTTCGAGGCATCGCCCGACCGCGGCAAGGGACAGGCGCGCGACATGCGCGTGCGCTGGG
>JAFECZ010000241.1 GCA_018241905.1 Pseudomonadota bacterium | reverse complement strand
TCAGCCCGCCCTCCTCGCGCGAGCCGTCGGCCAGCGGCGGCAGCATCAGGTTCTTGATGCGCACGTTGGCGAAGGTGCCGCGCATCATCACCTCGTGGTTGCCGCGGCGCGAGCCGTAGCTGTTGAAGTCGGCCTTCATCACGCCGTGCTCCTTGAGCCACTTGCCCGCGGGCGAGCTTTCCTTGATGGAGCCGGCCGGCGAGATGTGGTCGGTGGTGATGGAGTCGCCGAACAGCGCCATGATGCGCGCGCCCTGGATGCCTGCATCCGCCACCGTCGGATGCAGCTTGAAGCCCTCGAAGAAAGGCGGCTGCGCAATGTAGGTGGACTTGGGCCAGTTGTAGACCTGCCCGGTCACGCCTTCGATGCTGGTCCACAGCTTGCCCGGCTCGTCCTTGATCTTGTCGTAGTTCTGCCGGAAGGCCTTGGCGTTCATGGCCAGGCGCAGGTTCCGGTCGATCTCCTTGGCGCTCGGCCAGATGTCGCCCAGGTACACGTCCTTGCCGCCCTTGCCCTTGCCCACCGGCTGGGTCATCAGGTCGACCATCACGTTGCCCGCGATGGCGTAGGCCACCACCAGCGGGGGCGAGGCCAGGAAGTTGGCCTTGAGGTTCGGGTGGATGCGTGCCTCGAAATTGCGGTTGCCCGACAGCACCGCGGCGCACACCAGGTCGTTGCTCGTGATCGCCTCGTTGATCTCCGGCGCCAGGTCGCCCGCATTGCCGATGCAGGTGGTGCAGCCGTAGCCGGCCAGGTAGAAGCCCAGCTTCTCGAGGTACGGCAGCAGGCCCGCCTTTTCCAGGTAACCGGTGACGATGCGCGAGCCCGGCGCCAGCGATGTCTTCACGTGAGGCTTGACCTTCAGGCCTGCCTCCACCGCCTTCTTGGCCAGCAGGCCTGCCGCCAGCAGCACGCTGGGGTTGGAGGTGTTGGTGCACGAGGTGATGGCGGCAATGAGCACGTCGCCGTTGCCGACGCTCACCAATTCATTCGGTGCGGCGGGCGCTTCGATGTGGGCGGCCGCCTTGGTCGGGCGGTTGGCTTCCATCTCGACCACGGTGCGGGGCGAGCCGGGCGCGGGCGCCGGCGCGTCGGCCACGGCCACCTCGCCGCCGGCCGGCAGCGGATGGCGCAGGCGCAGCTTGTCCGCGGGCTGGTTGAAGCCATTGGCCTCGATGGGCTTGCTGTAGAGCTCGGAGAACTTGGTCGCCAGCTGACCCAGGTCGATTCGGTCCTGCGGCCGCTTGGGGCCCGCCAGGCTCGGGGTGACGGTGCCCAGGTCCAGCTTGACGGTCTTGGTGTAGTGCAGTTCGCCCACTGCGGGCATGCCGAACAGGCCCTGCGCCTTGTAGTAGGCCTCGAAGCGCTCGATCTCGGCTTCCTTGCGGCCGGTGCCCTTGAAGTAGTCCAGCGTCTTCTCGTCCACCGGGAAGAAGCCCATGGTCGCGCCGTACTCGGGCGCCATGTTGCCGATGGTGGCGCGATCGGGCACCGGAATCGATGCGGCGCCGGGGCCGTAGAACTCGACGAACTTGCCCACCACCTTTTCCTGCCGCAGGATGTTGGTGACGTAGAGCACCAGGTCGGTGGCGGTCACGCCTTCGCGCAGCTGGCCCGTCAGCTCGAAGCCCACCACGTCGGGCGTGAGGAAGTACACCGGCTGGCCCAGCATGGCCGCCTCGGCCTCGATGCCGCCCACGCCCCAGCCCACCACGCCGATGCCGTTGATCATGGTGGTGTGGCTGTCGGTGCCCACCAGCGAGTCGGGGTAGTACACCGGCGACTTCGAATCGTCGTCGGCGCTCTTGTAGACGCCGCGCGCAAAGTACTCCAGGTTGACCTGGTGCACGATGCCGAAGCCCGGCGGCACCACGCCGAAGGTGTCGAAGGCCTGCATGCCCCACTTCATGAACTGGTAGCGCTCGTGGTTGCGCTGGAACTCCAGCTTCATGTTCAGGTCCAGCGCCTTGGGCGTGCCGTAGTGGTCGACCATGACCGAGTGGTCCACCACCAGGTCCACCGGCACCAGCGGCTCGATGGTCTTGGGCGACTTGCCCAGCTTGGCGGCCACGCTGCGCATGGCGGCCAGGTCGGCCAGCAGCGGCACGCCGGTGAAGTCCTGCAGCACCACGCGCGTCACCACGAAGGGAATCTCGTCCACGCGCTCGGCGTTGGGCGCCCAGTTGGCCAGCGCCTGCACATGCTCGGGCGTCACCTTCTGCCCGTCGCAGTTGCGCAGCACCGATTCGAGCACGATGCGGATCGACACCGGCAGCTTGTGAACGTTGGGGTATTTCCTGGCGAGCTCGGGCAGCGAGTAGTACCTGCCGGCCTTGCCCGACGCGGTCTTGAACGACTTGAGCGTGGAGGCGAAGGCGTGCGCCGATTCCTGGGCCATGTGCAACTCCTTTTCTTGTGCGCAGCTGGTTGTGAGGCTTGGGTGGCTTTGAAGATAGCAGGGAACGATGAATCCGGCATGGCCCGCATGACCTGCAAGGTCATGTCGGAGATGACTGGACATGCTTAGGATTGCGCGCCATGACACTGCACGCCGCAGCAAATCTGCCCACAGCCGCCGATCCCTTCGGCAAGCACCTTCGCCACTGGCGCCAGCAAAGGCGCCTGAGCCAGCTCGACCTGGCCCAGGAGGCGGACATCTCCACCCGCCACCTGAGCTATGTGGAAACCGGCCGCGCCACGCCCAGCCGCGAGATGGTGCTGCGCCTGGCCGAGCGGCTGGAGGTGCCGCTGCGCGAGCGCAATGCGCTGCTGGTGGCGGCCGGCTTTGCGCCCATGTACCGCCAGCGCTCGCTCGACGATCCGGCCATGGCGCCGGCGCGCCAGGCGGTGGACCTGGTGCTCAAGGGACACGAGCCCTTTCCGGCATTGGCGGTCGACCGCCACTGGCACCTGGTCGCGGCCAACGCGGTGGTGCCGCTGCTCATGGCCGGCGCGCAGCCCGAGCTGCTCAAGCCGCCCATCAACGTGCTGCGCCTGAGCCTGCACCCGAAGGGGCTGGCGCCGCGCATCGCCAACCTGGCGCAGTGGCGCGAACATCTGCTGGAGCGGCTGGCCCAGCAGATCTCGGCCACCGGCGACAGCGTGCTGTCGGCGCTGCGCAGCGAGCTGGCGGCCTATCCGATGGACCATCCCGGCCAGGCGGCGCCGGCAGCGGGCGGCGAACTGGCGGGCGTGGTCGTGCCCTTCCAGCTGACGACGCCGCAAGGCGTGCTCAGCTTCATCAGCACCACCACCATCTTCGGCACGCCGGTGGACGTGACCTTGCAGGAGCTGGCGGTGGAATCGTTCTTTCCGGCCGATTCGGCCACGGCGGCATCGCTGGCAGCCTTGCGCACGGCCGCCTGAGCCACGGACGCCAGGCCTCGCAGGGCCGTGCAAGGCCTCGCGAACGGGCCGGTCAATCCGCCGGACCGCCCAGCAGTTCCCCGGCCACGGCCAGATGCACGTCGAACACCTGGGCGAGTTCCTGGGCGAACACGTGTTCGTCCGTACCACCCATGTTCATCGCCCTGGGCCCGTAGACCACGGCCGGCATTCCTGCGTGCCTGAAGAGCCTCGCATCGGTCAGCCCCACGCGCATGTTCGCCACCACCTCGGGCGCGGCGATGCGCCTTGCGTGCTGCAGGAAGCACTGCACCAGCCGACCATCGGGGTCGGTGAAGGCCGGTTCGGTCTGACTGCCATCGATCGCCTGCCACTGCACCTTGCCGTGGGGTGCCAGCGCCTGCTCGACCATCGACAGCACCTGCACGCCGGTCAGCCCGGGCGGGTAGCGGATGTCGATCAGCGCCTCGGCCTGTCCCGGCACGAGATTGGCCACCTGCCCGCCATGCATCGCTCCCAGGTTCACGGTGATGCTGCGCATGTTGTCGAACTCGCCGGCCCCGCCCTCCTGCTCGGAAACGGAGCGGGCGGCACGCATGGACGCCAGCAGGGCCTCGTCGAGTTCGACCGGCCGCTCGCGCAAGGCAAGCACATCGGCCACCGCAGCCATCAGCGACTCCAGCGCGTTGTCGCCCAGGTGCACGTGGGCACCGTGGCACGCCCTGCCGCGGCTTGCAAGGCGCAGCCACACCACGCCCTTTTCGCCATAGCGCACCACGCGCGGGTGCCCGGCATCGGCGTTGAGCAAGTAGTCACCCCGTGCCTGCGGCACCTGAGCCAGCAGCCACCGCGTGCCCCACCGGCCGCCGGTTTCCTCGTCCCCGACGGCGGTCAGCACGAGTTCCCCGTGAAGCTCGCCGCGGCGCTCGGCCAGCGTGCGCATGACCTGCACCATGATGGCCAGGCCGGCCTTCATGTCGCCGGCACCGCGGCCGTAGATGCGGTCGCCAACCTGCTCGGCGCCAAGCGGGTCGTGCGTCCAGCCTTCCGTCGGGCCGATGGGAAAGGTGTCCAGGTGGCCGTTGAACACGACCCGCGGCCCCGGCCTGGCGCCGCGCAGCACGGCCACCAGGTTCACGATGCCCGGCTGCGGCTCGTGCAGCGTGACTTCGATGGCGGGGTGCTCGAGTGCGCTTGCCACGGCCTGGGCCATGGTGCGGGTGTCGCCGGGCGGATTCTGGCTGTCGATGCGAATGAACTCCCGGCACAGGCGCAGTACGGCGGCGTGCGAGGGACTGGTGGTCATGACGGTTGCATCCATGCGCGCCCCTCGTCAATTGGCCGCGATGTTGCGCTCGCGCACTACATCGCCCCACCTGCGGTAGTCGCTCTCGATGGCCGAACGCAGCGCCGCGGCCGATACGTCCTGCGCCGGCGTGATCGCCAGGTTGCGGAACTTCTCCCGCACGCCGGGCGTCTGCAGCGCCTTGGCCAGTGCGTCGCGCACCGCCTGCGCCACCGGCGCCGGCAGGCCGATGGGCCCGACCAGGCCCAGCCAGTAGTCGACGGAAACCGCCGGCCAGCCGGCTTCGGCAAAGGTGGGCACTTCGGGGAGCTCCGCCGCGCGAGTGCGCGAGGCCATGCCCAGGGCGCGGATCTTTCCACCCGAAAGATAGGCCTGGGTCGTCAGGTAGCTGTTGAACATCCCGTCGATGCGGCCGGCCAGCAGATCGGGCATTGCGGGGCCCGAGCCCTGGTAGGGCACATGCGTCATGCGGAAGTCGGCAGCCTGGGCAAACACCTCGGCCATCAGGTGCGTCAGCGTGCCGTTGCCGCCGGAGCCCAGGCGAACGCCCTCGGGACGGGAGCGCGCGAGCGAAACGAACTCCTTCAGGGTCTTCGCCGGCACGTCGGCGTTGGAGAAGAAGCCCAGGGCGGAACCGCCGATGAGAGCGATCGGCTCCAGGTCGCGCACCGGGTTGTACTTGACGCTGCCGCGCAGCACGTGGGGCACGATGGTCACGGGCAGGTCGGTCAGCAGCAGGGTGTAGCCGTCGGGCGCCGAACGCACCACCGACTCGGTCCCCACCATGGAGCCCGCGCCCGCCTTGTTGTCGACCACGACGGGCTGGCCGAGCGCCCTGGCGAGTTCGTCGGCGAGCACGCGCGCGACGATGTCGGAAGGGCCTCCGGCCCCATAGGGCACCACGAGGTGGACGGGCTTGGCCGGGTAGGCCTGGGCCAGCGCAAGCGCCGGTGCCACGGCGCAGACAGCAAGCAGGCCGCCGGCGAGCCGGCGCAGGAACTGAAGGAACACGGGACGCCTTTCACAAAGTAATGAGGACCGGCGCGGACTCTAGAAGCTTCATTTTCCTAAATCCAATACATAGTTTTCAGCAAAACCAAACCCATGGTTATGCTTCGAACATGGAACGCCCACCTTTCCGGTTGCATCACGTCGCGCTGCTTCACGTCGTGCTCAACGCCAGGACGCTCACCGAAGCGGCCCGGCGCCTGAACGTGTCCCAGCCCGCCGTCAGCAAGCAGATCAAGCAGTTGCAGGCGGACCTGGGCTTTGCACTCTTCGAGCGCGACGGCCACCGGCTGGTGCCGACCTTCGAGGCGCGAACCATGCTCGAGCAGTTCGGCCGCGTGAACGCCTCGCTGGATGTGCTGAACCGGCTGGCCGGCGAGCTTCGCGTGGCGCGCCGCGGCCACCTGCAGGTCGCTGCCATCCACACGGTGGCGCTGAACCTGTTGCCCTCGGCCCTGCAAGCGGCCATCGGCAAGGACCGGCATCTGCTGTGCACCGTGCACACGGGCAACACGGCCCAGGTGCTCGAATGGGTGGAGACCCAGCAGGTGGACCTGGCCGTGGCGATGAAGGTACGCGACACGTCCCGGCTTCGCTACACGCCCCTCATGCCGGTGAGGCTGGAATGCGTCATGCCGCGCTCGCATCCGTTGGCGCGGCGGCGCAAGCTCTCCTCCGAAGACCTGGCGGATCAGCCCCTCATTGGCATCGAGCTGCCAGCCATGGTCTGGACAGGCAGCGACGCGACCTCGTGGGACGAGGGCCTGGGCGCCATGCGCATGCGCGTCGACTCCGCGCAGGTGGCCTATGCCATGGTCGAAGCCGGGCTGGGGCTGGCCGTGCTCGACAGCCTCACCGCTTCGGCAGCGACGCAGCGCGGTGCCCTGGTTCGCAGGGCGCTCGACCGGCCTCAGGCCGGCGAACTGGGCCTCTATCGCCCGGCGTTCCGCCCTGGCGCAGCGGCTGCGGAAGGGCTGGCCGCCGCGCTGCACAAGCAGGTCGGGCACGGGTCGAACGCCTGAGCGGCGGGTCGGCCCGCGCGGGGCAGCACCTTATCGAGCCTGGCTTGCCTTGCCCGCCGACGCCTCGTCGTCGACGGCCTGCTGCACCGCCTTGTAGAAGGCTTCTCTCGCGGCGCCGGCCGTCCGGTCCTGGGCACCTCCGGCCCAGTTGCCGTTGGAGGCAATCACCAGCTTGCGCTTCGGGTCGATGAAGATGCCCTGGCCGAAGATGCCGCGCGCCGCAAAGCTGCCGTCGTCGTACGTCCACCACTGGTAACCGTAGCCGCGCCCGGGCTGGCGAATGTCGGCTTGGCGCGTTGTGGCTGCGGCCAGCCACCCATCGGCCACCACGGGCTGCCCGTTCACCCTGGCCCCGTCCATCACGAATTGCCCGAAGCGGGCAAAGTCGCGCGTGGCCGCCTGGATGCAGCAGCCGCTGATCTCCTGGCCGGTGCGGCTGACGACCCAGGTGGCCTGCTGCTCCATGCCGGCAGGCATCCAGATCTTCTCGGACAGGTAGGTGGCCAGCGGCTTGCCCGTGGCGCGCGCGAGCAGCACGCCCACCAGGTTGGTCTCGCCCGTGCTGTAGTTCCAGCGCGTGCCCGCCGGGGCTTCGCGAGGCAGCTTGCGCAGGTAGCTCACCAGCGCGTCCACGCCCTCCTCCGGCTTGTGGTTGTTGAAGCGGGCCACGTCGGAGTTCGGGTCGGCGTAATCCTCGTTCCACTTCACGCCCGAAGTCATGGTCAGCAACTGGCGGATGCTGACCTGGTCGTAGGCCGAGCCTTTCATTTCCTGGATGTAGTCGCTGACCTTGTCGTCCAGGCTGCGAATGGCACCGTCGCGCACCGCCGCGCCCATCAGCGTGGAAGTGACGGACTTGGCCACCGAGAAGCTGGTCCAGCGCCCCTGGGCATCGAAGCCCAGACCATAGCGCTCCAGGCGCAGCTTGCCACCCTGCAGGATCACCAGCGCCGCGCTTCGCTGGCCTGCCATGTAGGCGTCCACGTCCACGGGCAATGCGAGCGGCGCGCCGGCCGGCAGAGGCGACGGCGTGGGGCCCGCCGCCACTACATGCGCCTTGGCCAGGATGGGCAGGCGATCCAGGGCGCGGAAGGCGGCGTCGCGCTGGGGCTGGCTC